>NZ_JAOTRZ010000282.1 GCF_030247655.1 Trichlorobacter sp.
ATAAATTGATCTATACCAGCTCACCCAGCGTGGTGTTTGATGGCAACGATGTTGAGGGGGGGGATGAGACGCTGCCCTACCCTGCTCATTTTGAGGCCTTTTATCCCCAGACCAAGGCCCTGGCCGAGCAGTTGGTGCTACAGGCGAACAGTCCGCAGCTTGCAACCGTGTCTCTGCGTCCTCACCTGATCTGGGGGCCGGGTGATAACCATCTGGTGCCACGGATTATTGCCAAGGGGAAGAGCGGCAGATTACGGAGGATCGGCAACCGGCCCTGTCTGGTGGATACGGTCTATGTGGATAATGCTGCCAGGGCGCACCTGCAGGCAGCCGACCGGCTGGAGCCGGGCAGACCTGTGGCTGGCAAGGCATATTTTATCAGCAACGGGGAACCGATTCCCTTGTGGGAGATGGTCAACCTGATCCTTGAAGCAGGCGGTGTTGCACCGGTTACCAAATCCATTTCACCGGAGGCAGCCTATGCAGTGGGAGCCATCTGTGAAAAGCTATGGGGATGGTTCAGGTTATCTGGTGAACCACCCATGACCCGTTTTGTGGCAAAAGAGCTGGCCACAGCCCACTGGTTTGATATCTCGGCAGCCCGGCGTGATTTCGGGTATCAGCCTGAGATCACCATTGATCAAGGATTAAAACAGTTACAACAATGGCTTGCTACAATCAGACCGTAACATCCTGAGGTTTCTTCTTCCAATTCAACCAGACCAGCAGTATACCACCCATTAAAAAGAGCGGCAAACTCAACAGTTGTCCCATGGAAAAGAAGTTAAAGTAGAGCCCCAGTTGACTATCCGGTTGCCGGAACAGCTCAACAACGAAGCGGAACAGTCCATACCCACCCAGGAAGGCTGCTATGGCCGTACCTGGTGCCTGAAAACGACGTGCCAGAAAACGGACCAGAAAAAACAGCACAACCCCTTCAAGCAGCGCTTCATAGAGCTGAGATGGGTGCCGGGGCAATGGCCCGCCATCAGGAAAGATCATCCCCCAGGGCATGGTTGTGGGACGACCAAACAGCTCGCCATTGATAAAGTTACCGATCCGTCCTAAACCAAGCCCAACCGGCGTTGCAAGGGCAACCAGATCAGCCAGTTGCAGATAGGGCAACTGAAAACGACGGGCATACCAGAGCCCTGCCACAGCAACCCCCAACAGACCACCATGGAACGACATCCCCCCTTGCCAGATAGCAAAGACCCTCAACGGATGACTCAGATATGAGGCAAGATCATAAAACAGTACGTAGCCCAGACGGCCGCCCAGCACGACTCCAAGGGCAAGGCAGAAAATAAAGTCAGCCACCGCCTCGTTATCCATGCTGAGTTTTCTGCGTCGGGCTTCATTACGGATCAGGAAATAGCTGGCTAAAAAACCGATCACATACATCAGCCCATACCAGCGAAACTGCAACGGACCCAAACGCAGAAAGACGGGATCAATTGCGGGAAAGTTCATAACGGATTACTCCTTGGCTGCGTGAAGCGAAAAGTAAAAAAACGTCCAAAAATAGTAGCTACTATGCTATACAATCAGCTGGAGGGTATCATGAAAGATATATTTTTGTTGCTGATTATTCTGGTTGTCTGGTTTGTGGTTAACAAATACCTGCTCCCCAGAATGGGAGTCCCTACCTGAATGTCGGATAGCTGTACTCCCCCGGTCCGGGAGGAGAAAAAAACCACCGATAACACGAAGCAGCAGTAGAATTCAGCACAGACAAACACAAGGCCGGTTGCTCTCAGCGACCGGCCTTGCTACGTCGTACCGTTGGTTCCTCAAGGGCAATCAGGTAGCCATCAGGATCAAAGCACCACATCTCCTTGACACCATAGGGCTTTTCTTCCAGATGATAGAGAATTTCCATATCCTCTTCAAGAATGGCATCCCTGATCCCTTCAATATCCTGTACTTCAAAGTGCAACGTCAGGCCAACCCCTTTGGGAAACATACCGAAACGATGTTCAAGAATCGGATGGGTCCTGATCACATCGCCTTCTTCAACAAAGATCAGCGAGATCCCTTCCATATCGACAATCAGATGTTCAGGTGCGCCAGGTGCTGAAAAAGAACGACGGATTGGCAGTTCCAGAATACCGGCATAAAAGGCTTCTGTTACCACCAGTTGTGAGACAGCCAACTGGATCGAATGTTGTGAGCGGTGCGCCTTGACCATCTCAGCTTTTCATAAACAGCAGATTGACATAACCGGATAATACTGACAGCCAGTTGGTAAAAATGAGCACACCCACAACAATCAGGAAGAACCCGGTAATAATTTCAAAGAGCCTGATATGTTTTTTAAAACGATTAAAGACCGTAATAAAACGATGCAAAGCCAGTGATGAAAGCAAAAATGGAATCCCCAGCCCGATGGAGTAGAGCAACAGTAGCACAATTCCCTGAGCGACCTTTTCCTCAGTTGCTGCAATCATAAGAATCGAAGCCAGGATTGGACCGATACAGGGGGTCCAGCCAGCCGCAAAGGCCAGGCCGACCAAAAAACTACCCAGGAAACCGGCTGGTTTGTGCTTCAGTGAAACACGCTTCTCACCCAATAGCCATCTAAGCGGCACCAGGCCGGTAACATGAATGCCGAAAACAATAATCAGAACACCGCCAAGCTTGCGAACCAGTTCCATATGCTGCTGCAAAAAAGAGCCGATATAGGTGGCAGAAGCACCAAGTAAAACAAATACAACAGTAAAACCACTGACAAATGCCAGTGAATGCAGCATGGTCTTTTTGCGTACGACATGGCTGGGATGCTCAGCATCCAGGTCACTGAAAGACAAACCGGTAATGTAGGTGATGTACGATGGGATCAGTGGAAGCACGCAGGGGGACAGGAAGGAAAGCAGACCTGCCACAAAGGCACCGATATAGCTGATATGTTGAATTTCCATAAGGTTAGTATCTTTTTACTTCATTAGTCCTTCAAGAAAGGCGATTACTTCAGGGCTGTTCCAATCCTTGCCACCGATTACCTTCTCTACAATGACACCATTTTTATCAATCACAAAGGTCTCAGGGACACCGGTAATACCATAGGTCTTGGCAACCTGACCGCTTGGATCAGTGTAAGCAGGCAATGAAGAACCGGAATTTTTAAAAAACTCCTCCACCGCCTTTTTACCACCTTCATCAACCGAAACACAGACCATTTGAAACGGCTTGCCTGCCATAAACGTGTTCAACTTCATCATGGAAGGGATCTCTTCAC
>NZ_JAOTRZ010000006.1 GCF_030247655.1 Trichlorobacter sp.
CTGTTGGCGAGGGCCCGAATCTTCACCATTGGCTGACGATTCATTTGCAGGTGATGCGATTACAGGTTTTTGGGGCTGTTCAATGATCGTTTTAGTTTGGGATGTTGTGGTTACACCGGCAGCATTGGTCCTGTTGGTTACGGAGGCGGTTTCTACTTTGCCGGACTGTGTTTCTGGTTTGCCGATCATTCCTTGCAGGGACTTTTCCAGGGATTCCCAGAAGTCAAATGCCTTGGTATCGCTTTTGGTTGTCTGGGTGATCGTTCCTTTGATATTTGAAGAACCGCCGCCTGAACCGCCAGCAGATAGTGCTGCACCGCTACCTAGAATATCGCCGCCCACTTCAACGTTAAAACCTTGCACCATGGCCGGGTGCCCCAGTTCAAACGACTTGGTTCCGGTTGCATCTACCGTGATAGTGTTGTCTTTGATCGTGTAATAGTAGTCTGCCGAGTTTAGCAGGATTGCCAGGGCATCATCAGCAGTAACTTTCTTGAGTGTAAGGGTGACGGGACGGTCCTGATGCACGCCGTCGTTAATAATCAGGTTCAGTCCGGCAGCATCGGCAATGACATGCAGGATATCTCCCAATGCGCTGTTCCGGGCCTGAATGTTAACCAAACGGGATTTAGCCGGGGATACATCGTCACTTACCGGCTGGTAATCTGGTGTCTTGATTGGAGTCAGTGCTTGCTGGCTCTGAAGTTCCCTGATGTTTTGCTGAATAAACGGATCATGCTTACCCGCAGGGGCAGACAGGGTCGTGTCAAGGGCAGAACGCGCTGGTGTGGCCTGTTTGATGCTACTGGATGCACAGCCGGTTAGTAGTGCCAGGGTAACCAACAGTGCTAACCGTGCAATCGAGGATGCTATTCCATGCTGAGCCATTGTGTTCCTATCCTGCCTGTTAACTGTACCCGCTTTTGTTCGATTTTCGAGACTTTCCATCCGTTAAAACTATTCCCCTGTCGTAGCAGACGCCCATCCAGAATGGCAGTATCCTTCTTAGGATTTCCTTCGTACAGAATAAACGTCAGTTGGGGGAGCTGTGCCGGGTCTGTACCTGCTTGTTTAAGTGCGTGATCTGCCGGGGATGCCGCTATAGCCTGCCTTTCAATCGTCAGTGCTTTAAGCGCTACCGGGCAGGTGCTGGATGCCTCCCGCCAGATCCGGGGGCTAAGCGTGACTGGTGTTGGAGAAAAAGTGACTAATGACCGCTCGTCAGGAGTCTGTTTGAGCGGGAATTTGACCGTCAAAAAGATGAGTGCTGGTACAATCAGGGCGGCAAGCGTGCAGCATACTGCAATGATAGCCTCTTTTGAGAGTTTGACCATCATTGGCTGTCTTCCTGTGGCGCCGGCATCTGCACAATCCCCTCCACAACAAGTTTTAAACCTTGCAGTGTCTCGCTACCGGACTGGTCAACCTGGATGCTGCGAATATTGACAAAGGGAAAGGCCAGCGTTTCCTGGTAGCCAAGCAGGTTGACGATTCTGCTATAGGAGCTCACATCCCGCAATGGCAGAGTAGCAGAAAAATCAACAACTATCATGTTTTCTCTATTTTCAATGGCTTTCACCGTCAGTTCAGTTGTCTGTAGCCGAGACTTCAGGTTATCAATTCTGCTGTAGACCAGCCATTCGGGGGTGCGTGTCCCGTAGGCAGGGGGCAGAAGGGATTTGAAGTCGGCTACTGTCTTGTCCGTATCTTTTACAGCAAGGCGCATTCTACCCACGTTTTGAAAAATGGTTTTCTGGTTGGTAATCGTGCGTGAGGGCATCTCTTTATAGCGAATAACACCACTTAACAGTGATGCTAAGAGCGTAAAACAGGTGAGTATAATCCCTAGTTGGATGAGCTTTCGGCGGGTTTGTCGTTGCATGGCGGCAATCATGGTTTGTGAGTGGCCTCCACGCTGAATTTGTTGTTTTGGGGGTCAAGGGTACGGTTACCCAGGGTAACCCCTTTGGTGTTGGAAAGCTGGGTGGAAAGCGCCTCAAGTTGCGATTGCGCACCTGCAAGAGACGGTTTGAGGATTGCACCGGTTAAAGATAGCACGATAGCGTCTTTATCCCTTTTTGCTGTCATGCCACTGATCGTTACATCCGTGAGAGGTGCAAGGGCAAGCGTGGCCAGTAAGCCGGGGACCGAAGGTTCAGCATGCTGACTGTTGAGTATGCTGATCAACGGCTCAACTGCAGCTCGCTTTTCCATGGCTTTTTGATGCGTTGTAATGACGTTGTGCAGCAAGGCAGGCGGTTGACGCAGGCTATCCAGATCTGCTTGCATTGCGGTAATTAAAAATCCTTGTACCAGTAGCAGAAGGATTACGCAGGCTGTCGCAATAATAAAGCCCAAGCTGGTGTTTTTTATCAGGTCCTGTTCCCGCAGGGCGGAGCAATAGGCCGCGGGTCGCAGGTTTTGAGATGCAGGCAGAGGATACGTCAGTAATGCCAACTGAGCCGGATATTCGGTGATAATGTTGGCAGGAAAACCTGAGGCAATAATCGGTTCAAATGCGACAAAGGGAGGCGGTGGATCTTCACTGTTAATAGCTATGGCACCGCCAGGTCTGACCCGTAGCGTTTGAAAACAGTAATCGATAGTCATGGTAACGTTCTGACGGTCAAGGGTGTTCCAACCACGGCATTCCGAAGGCACCTGGCGGGTAAACAGTACAGCGCCGTTCTCCAGCACAAGCAACGTCTTACGCTCTCCTTCATCGTATGCGCAGAGCAATGTTTCGGGTAGATCTGATGGCGTGTTGATAACCAGTCCGGCGAGAGCATGAGGGGTTGCTGCAATCATCCGTACAGATTTATTATGCCGAATGAATGGCTCAAGCAGCATATCCAGTAATTCATTGGGCATTAAGCAGCAGGCAACTCTGCGGATGGTTCTGCCATCCTGTATGCTGTCGCCAATTACCTGTTAGGCTATGCTGAATGGAGGTAATTCCGGGTGCATCCGTTTGAGTTCTGCATCAACAATGCGAGCAATAAGTTTGTCGTCGACAGGGGGGATGGAAATGGTTTCGTACAGTGCGTCGGGCGGGTTGACGGTTAACAGGTAGGCTTTGCTTTGATCTTGAGAAAGAAATCCCTCAAGCTCATCGTCGGCTAGCGTCAGAGCTTGTTTACAGATCAAGCTGTCTCGTGTCTTTTGAGCAGTGACGATCCGGATAGCATCGGCGTCGTAGCTGACGACCGCGAGGAGTGACATTAAGCCCCCATAAACTGAAATTGATTGACTTTTTTACCTTATGCGGGGTGTTTCTGTCTAGATAAAACCACTTATCCGGGGCCGTGTTTACGAGGTTTAACAAAAAACGGGCAGAGAAACTCTCTGCCCGTTCTGGTTGCAACAATGACAACTGGGTACGCTGGCTTAGTAATCCATGCCGCCCATACCACCCATGCCGCCCATACCGCCGGGCATAGCAGGCATACCGCCATCCTTCTTGGGCTTCTCGGCGATCATGCACTCGGTGGTCAGCATCAGTCCGGCCACGGAAGAGGCATTCTGCAGAGCACAGCGGGATACCTTGGTGGGGTCGATGATGCCGGCTTCCAGCATATCAACATAGGTGTCGTCAGCGGCGTTGTAACCGAAGGCGTCCTTGCCGTTCTTAACCTTGTCAACCACGATGGATGCGTCGATACCGGCGTTGTCGGCGATCTGACGGATCGGAGCTTCCAGGGCGCTCTTGATGATGGTCACACCGAACTGCTGCTCAGCAGGCAGAGCCACGCTGTTCAGGGCGTTCAGGGCACGGATGTAAGCTACGCCGCCACCAGGGACGATGCCCTCGTCAACAGCTGCGCGGGTTGCGTGCAGTGCGTCTTCAACGCGAGCTTTTTTCTCTTTCATCTCGGTCTCGGTTGCAGCACCAACCTTGATCACCGCTACGCCGCCAACCAGCTTGGCCAGACGCTCTTGCAGCTTCTCGCGGTCATAATCAGAAGAAGTTTCTTCAATCTGGGCGCGGATCATCTTGACGCGACCCTGGATATCAGACTCGGCACCGTCGCCATCGATGATGGTGGTGTTGTCCTTGTCAACCACGATCCGCTTGGCACGGCCCAGCATCTCCATGGTAGCGTTCTCAAGTTTGAAGCCCATATCTTCAGAAATAACGGTACCGCCGGTCAGTACAGCGATATCTTCCAGCATCGCCTTGCGACGATCGCCGAAGCCGGGAGCTTTAACAGCGCAGACGTTCAGCACGCCACGCAGCTTGTTGACCACCAGGGTAGCCAGTGCTTCGCCTTCGATGTCTTCAGCAATGATCATCAACGGACGGCCTGTTTTAGCGGTCTGCTCCAGTACCGGCAGCATATCCTTCATGTTGGAGATTTTCTTGTCGTAGATCAGGATGGTGGCGTTCTCAAGGGTTGCTTCCATCCGCTCTGGATCAGACACAAAGTAGGGGGAGAGGTAGCCGCGGTCAAACTGCATCCCTTCCACGGTCTCAAGGCTGGTTTCCATTGCTTTTGCTTCTTCAACGGTGATCACGCCTTCCTTGCCGACTTTTTCCATGGCCTCGGCAATGATGTCACCGATGGTCTTGTCGTTGTTGGCAGAGATGGTACCAACCTGGGCGATCTCTTTGTGGTCCTTGATCGGCTTGGAGATTTTGACCAGTTCGGACACGATGGCTTCAACAGCCTTATCAATGCCGCGCTTGATTTCCATCGGATTGTGACCGGCAGCAACCAGCTTGGAACCCTGCTTGTAGATGGCTTGCGCCAGTACGGTTGCAGTGGTGGTGCCGTCACCGGCAACGTCGGAGGTCTTGGAAGCAACTTCCTTAACCAGCTGAGCGCCCATGTTCTCGAACTTGTTTTCCAGTTCGATCTCTTTGGCAACGGAAACGCCGTCCTTGGTGATCAGCGGGGAGCCGAAGGACTTCTCGATGATGACGTTACGGCCTTTGGGGCCCAGGGTTACCTTGACAGCGTCAGCCAGTGCATTAACACCACGCAGGATGGCGTTACGGCCTTCCTCATTGAAACGGATCTCTTTTGCAGACATGTACTATTCCTCCAGATTTTAGTTTATTACGAGTGTGTTTTTAGATTCATATTAAAGCGAGGTTTTTTCGTTCCGGGTTTGGTTCGTAAGCAACTGCGCGGAGGCGTACTCTATTAGTACGTCGCACAAGCAGTTGTGAAACGAGACGAAGCCGGGGCGGAAAAAGACCGCTTTACTTCTCGATAACGGCCAGAACGTCGTCCTCACGCATCATCAGGAACTCATCGCCGTCAACCTTTACTTCAGTACCGGCATATTTGCCGAACAGGATTGAATCACCAACTTTTACATCCAGGGGAGCACACTTGCCTTCATCGTTCTTCTTGCCATTGCCCACGGCAACCACTTCACCTTTTTGGGGTTTTTCCTTGGCGGTGTCGGGGATAAACAGGCCGCCTGCGGTCTTCTCTTCGCCCTCAAGGCGCTTAACGATGATACGGTCATGCAGTGGTCTCAGTTTCATTGGTACTTCTCCTTTCGTTGCTATGGTGTGTGGTGTTGTGTGTTGTGTCTGCTAGCACTCTATTGTGGTGAGTGCTAACGAGAGGGAATATAGCGACCGGCTGGTTAAAAATCAAGGGGCAGTTTGAAATTTTTGCTATAGTGTCGTGACAAGGAGCAGGTATGGAACAACTTTCCCTTTTAGATGACGTTGTTGCGAAGAGTGAGGCAGGGTTACGGGCATCGGAGCTGACAGTGCTGATTCGACATCATAACGACTGTTACCATAAATTGGATGCCCCCGAGATTAGCGATGCTGAATTCGATGCCATGATGCGGGAGCTGCTGGAGTTGGAAGAAAAATGGCCGGAACTTGCTACGCCTGATTCGCCAACCCAGCGAGTGGGAGGGAATCCGTTGGAGCGCTTTGCCCAAGTGTTCCATCGATTGCCGATGCTCTCACTTGAGAACGCCATGCAGGAAGACGAGATTCGTGCCTTTGAACAACGGGTTCGCAGCCTGTTGGCCTTGCCGGATGAAATGGTGATTGCGTACCAGTGCGAACCGAAGATGGATGGTTTGGCAATTGAGCTGGTCTATCGTGACGGTTTGTTGGAGCAGGCTTCTACCCGTGGTAATGGTGTTGTGGGTGAGGATGTGACGGCAAATATCCGTACCATTCGCACGATACCACTGCGTCTTTCTGGTAGTGGTTTTCCGGAGTTGCTTGAGGTGCGTGGCGAGGTCTACCTGCCGCTGCAGGCCTTTCAGCAGCTGAATCAGCAGCGGGAAGAAGAGGGGGAGCCGCCCTTTGCCAACCCCCGTAATGCCGCAGCCGGTTCTATCCGTCAGCTTGATCCCGCAGTGGTGGCCAGACGTCCGCTGGCCATGGTCTGCTATGGCGTGGGGATGATAGAAACAGAGTCAAGGACACAAACCGGGCTGATGAGCCAGCTGGCCGCTTGGGGGCTACCGGTCAGTGATCAGGCCAGACAGGTCACAGGTATTGAAGAAGCGGTTGCCTGCTTTCTGGATCTGCAGGAACAACGTGATTCCCTCCCCTATGAGATTGACGGCATGGTGATTAAGGTGGATGACCTGCGTCTGCAGCAGGAACTGGGTGAAAAAAGCCGTTCACCCCGTTGGGCTATTGCCTGCAAATTTCCTCCCCGGCAGGCAACCACCCGGATTAACGAGATTATTCTTTCGGTGGGCAGAACCGGCGTGATCACACCGGTGGCCAATCTGGAACCGGTGGAGCTGTCCGGTGTCACAGTATCGCGTGCCACCCTGCACAACTGGGATGAGATCCGGCGCAAGGATATCCGGGTAGGTGACAAGGTGATTGTGGAGCGGGCAGGGGATGTGATCCCGGCAGTGGTCAAGGTACTGCTTGATCAGCGCAGCGGTGCAGAGCAGGAACTGCCGGAGCCGGAGGTCTGTCCGGTCTGCGGTTCAAAGGCTGCTCGTGAGGCCGGTGAGGTGGCGGTGCGCTGTCAGGGCGGACTGGCCTGTCCGCCTCAGCTGGCAGAATCGATCATCCACTTTGCTTCCCGCGATGCCATGGATATTGACGGTCTGGGGAGCAAGTATATTGAACAGCTGATCAGTCTTGGGCTGGTCAAAGATATTGCTGATCTCTACCAACTGACCCGTGAAGAGTTCATGCAGTTTGAACGGATGGGGGACAAACTGGCGGAAAATCTGCTGGCTGCCATTGCTGCCAGTAAACAGCAGGAACTGTCTCGCTTCATCTTCGCGCTGGGTATCCGCCATGTGGGGGAGCGGACCGCCAAGACCCTGGCAGAGCGGTTTGGCAGTATTGATAACCTGCAGGCCGCCACATTGGAAGAGCTGACCAGCATCCGTGATGTCGGCCCGGCTGTGGCGGTCAGTATCCGTTCCTTTTTTGATGCCCCGGCCAACCAGGCGGTGTTGCAACGGCTGAAAGAGGCCGGCGTTGCACCCACGGTTGAAGAAAAACGGGTTGGTGGTCGGCTGGCCGGTCTGACTTTTGTCTTTACCGGCACACTGACCACACTGGGACGTGATGAGGCAAAAAGGCTGGTTGAGTCTGAAGGTGGCAATGTGACTGGCTCAGTCTCAAAAAAGACCGATTACGTGGTGGCGGGCAGTGAAGCGGGCAGTAAACTGGAAAAGGCCAGGGCTCTGGGAATAAGTGTACTTTCTGAGGATGAATTGCTTGCCATGTTGGCGAAGGATGTTAAAATAAACAAATGATCGCTTTCCCCATGTCCCAACTTGCCCTGTATCTTCTACTGTTTATCTGTGGCGTTTTCGCCTGCCTGTTGTATCGCCGCTATTTCTGTGTACGGATAGAGCACTATCGTAATCTGGCTGAAGCCACGTTTGAAGGAATCCTGCTCTCCAGAGACGGTATCATCTGTGACTGCAATCAGCGAGCAGCTGATATATGCGGTTATACCCGTCAAGAGCTTTTAGGGCGTTCTCTCTACGATCTTTTTGCAGAGCCGTATCATGCCACTATTCGTGAAAAAATAAGCACCGGGTATGATCGTCCCTATGAGGTTGAGGGGGTCTGCAGGAACCGGCATACCTGCTTGTTTGAGGTGCGCGGCAAAACGTTTCAGGTTGGCAGGCATACCATGCGGGCCTCAAGCATCCGGGATATTACGGCACGTAAGGAGGAGGAGGTACAGTTACGCAAGTTGTCAGCCGCTGTAGAGCATAGTCCGGCTTCTATTGTGATTACCGACACTAGCGGAATAATTGAATATGTTAATCCGGCTTTCAGCCGCTTGACCGGTTACAGCTTTGAAGAGGCGATAGGTCAGAACCCTCGAATTCTCAAAGCGGGGGATCAGACGGAAGAGTTTTTTAAAGAGTTGTGGGATACACTTACACGGGGTGAAGAATGGCGTGGTGAATTTCATAATAAGCGTAAGGACGGGTCACTGTTTTGGGAAATGGCATCTATCTCGCCGGTTTTTGACGAACAGGGGCGGGCAACCCATTATGTCGCCCTTAAAGAGGACGTTACTGAACGCAAAGAGTTACTGGATCGTCTGGAGCAGATGGCCCAGTTTGATATGTTGACCGGCCTGCCCAATCGCAGGATGTTCCTGGACCGGCTTGCCCAGACTGTGGCAGTTGCCAAGCGTAGCAGTCATCGCTTTGGCCTTCTGTTTATCGATCTGGATGGCTTTAAACGGATTAATGATCTCTATGGCCATGAGGCCGGTGACCGGGTGCTGAAGACGGTTTCAGCCCGGTTGTCTGCCTGCATCCGTATCTCTGACGCGGCCGGCAGGATCGGTGGTGATGAGTTTACGGTGATTTTGGGAGCACTTACACACTATAGCGATGCCGGGCAGGTGGCGGAAAAGATTTTACTGGCATTACAACGTCCGATTACCCTGCCAAATGGTCAGCAGGACAGTATTGGATCAAGCATCGGCATCAGCGTCTTTCCTGAAGACGCTGAAGATGGCGATGGCTTGCTGGCCACCGCCGATGATGCCATGTACGAGGTTAAACGATCCGGAAAAAACAACTTCCGTTTTTATCGGGAACGGGAAGATATCTAGTCCGCCAGCTTCTTCAGCAACCAGGCCATGTTGCTGCCCAGATCCCGCATGGTCTTGATCCCTTCGTCATCGCCATCCACATCACCGATATTCCTGCCCACCCCGATGTTCCAGTAGCTTGAGCTGACGATGATCATCTGACCAATGGTGAAGAAGTGATTGATGGTGTCAAAGACGTGGATCGCGCCGGCCCGCCGTACCGAAACCACGGCAGCACCAACTTTGCGTTTGTACATGTCTCCATTGGCCCGTGAGACCATGCCGCAACGATCAATCAGCGCCTTCGCCTCCGGCGTAATCGCGGCAAAGTAGGTGGGTGAGCCGATAATAATGGCGTCAGCTGCATCCATCTTTTCTATACACTCATTGGCGCAGTCATCGGTTACGGCGCAGCGACGGTCCTTGCTCGCAAAGCATTTGTAGCAGGCGATACAGCCATGGATCGGTCTGCCGGACAGTTGCATCAGCTCTGTCTCGATTCCCTCTTTTACCAGTTCTTCAAAGGCGTAGTTGATCAACTTGGCGGTGTTGCCATCCTTGCGAGCGGAGCCGTTAAATGCGATGACCTTCATGTGAAACCCCCAGATGTTTTTTAACGCAGAGACGCAGAGATACAGAGAAAAGCATATAAACCCAATTAAACCTAAAAACGGCAGTTACTCACGCGGCGCGGAGCTCGCGGAGAAAATTAAGTAGTTACCCGAAAACAAGGAACAGCCTTACAGGCGAAACCGTTACATGACGTAACCACACGGTTCTACTCTTTGCGCCTCTGTGTCTTGCTTTCAAACTTTGCGTTAGAGCTTGTGTGCAATCCGTTTCAGCAACAGTGAGTTCAGCACCACCGAGACCGATGAAAAGGCCATGGCCAGTCCAGCAAACTCTGCCTTCAGGAAGATACCGTAACCTGCAAACAGACCTGCTGCCACCGGGATGCCGGTCACATTGTAAAACAGCGCCCAGAACAGGTTCTGTTTTACCTTGGCCAAGGTGGCACGACCTACCTTGATGGCTCGTACCACATCCAGCAGGTCATCCTTGATCAACACAATATCGCCGGTCTCCTTGGCCACATCGGTACCACCGCCAATGGCGATGCCAACATCAGCAGCAGCCAAGGCAGGGGCATCGTTAATGCCGTCACCGGTCATTCCCACCACCAGCCCCTTCTGTTGCCATTCTTTAACCAGCTCTTGCTTGCGCCCCGGCAGTACCTGGGCCTCAAAGCTGTCTACGCCAGCCTGGGCAGCAACTGTCGCAGCTACTGCGGCATGGTCTCCGGTAATCATTACGGTGCGGATACCCAGCTGCCTTAATTCTGCAACAGCCTGGCAGGAGGTTGCCTTAATGGTGTCACTGAAGGCGGCAATTCCCACCAAAACCTGATCTGCAGCAACATACATCAGCGAATTGCCCTCTGCTGCCAGCTGTTCAGCTTCCTCTTCAAGGTGGGCGGTCTTCACCTTTTCTGAATCCATCAGACGCAGGTTGCCAACTGCCAGACGGATGCCGTTGTAGCTGCAGGTGACACCATGTCCTTCTAACTCGTGAAAGTCCCCCACTTCGCCGGGAACGTAGCCCCGTTCTTTTGCCGCAGCCACGGCAGCTTGAGCCAGGGGGTGGCTGGATGATGCCTCTGCAGCAGCAAGGCATTCAAGCAGCCGTTGTTCATCAACGCCAGGTGCGGTCACCAGTCTACTCATGGCCAGCTTGCCGCTGGTCAGGGTGCCGGTCTTGTCCAACAGCATGACCTGAAGTTTGGCGATAGTCTCAAGGGCAGAGCCCTTCTTAACCAGAATGCCACGGGAAAGGGCAACCCCGCTGCCCACCATGATGGCGGTTGGGGTGGCCAGACCCATGGCGCAGGGGCAGGCTATTACCACCACCGCAACGCCGAACTTGAAGGCCATCAGGAATGGTGCTTTCAGAATCACCAGCCAGACCACAAAGGTGAGCAGGGCCAGGCCGATCACGGCCGGTACAAACCAGGCCGAGACCGCATCAGCAAAACGCTGGATCGGGGCTTTGTCCCCCTGGGCATCCCGCACCATCCTGACGATCTGGGCCAACAGGGTCTCTTCGCCGATCCGGGTCGCCTTGACGATCAGGCGACCGTTTTTGTTGATGGTGGCACCGGTGACTGTATCACCGACCTGTTTAGACACCGGAAGGGATTCGCCGGTAACCATCGCCTCATCAACACTGGATGCACCTTCCATCACCTGGCCATCCACCGGAATGGTTTCACCGGGGCGGACCGCCACCAGATCGCCCACCCGGATCACCGAGGCTGGCACCTCTTTTTCTCCTTCAGCAGTAACCAGTCGGGCCTTGTCTGCCTGCAGGTGCAGCAGTTTCTTTAACGCCTCACCAGCCTTGCCGCGAGCCCGAGCTTCCAGATATTTACCCAGCCTGATAAAGGTGATCAGCCAGGCCGAGGTCTCAAAAAAGACCTCATGACTATCCCCCAGCAGGCCAAAGAAGGCCAGCAGCGAGTAGCCCCAGGCGGCGCTGGTTCCCAAGGCCACCAGTACATCCATGTTGCTGCTCTTGCTCTTCAGGGCAGACCAGGCGCCACGGTAAAAAGCCAAACCGGCGCTGAACTGGATGATGGTGGCCAGGATCAGGTTCAGCCAGCCCACACTCCGCAGATCATGCAGCGTCATGGTGGCCATGATCGGCATAGACAGCGCCAGTGAGAACAGGAACCAGTTGCGCTGAGTAGCCAGTTCTCCTGCTTCTGCCTCTTCACCGGCTTCTGCCTCGGCTGGCGTGTAACCGGCATCAATCACAATTCTGAAGATTGTACTTTTGTCCAGCAGGGCAGGGTCAAAACGGACAAATCCGCTGGCTGCCGCCAGGTTAACCACGGCAGTGCTGATTCCCGGCTGCTCTTGTAGAATTTTTTCAAGGCGGGCCACGCAGTTGGCGCAGTGCAGGCCGGTGATGGAGAAGGTCAGTTCGCCCGGTGGTTCGGGCTTGAGCACGCCGTAGCCCAGCGATTGCACCTTTTCCATGATACTGTCAACGCTGATGGTGTTTTCATCAAACGCAGCGGTCAACTGGGCAATGGCAAAGTTAACCACGGCTGATTCCACGCCGGGCAGGGCGCTGATCTCCCGTTCAATACGGGCAGCGCAGTTGGCACAGGACATGCCGGTTATTGGGATTGATAGTTTTTTAATGAACCGCTCCTTTAGTGGACTGCGTTCAGGGAAGTGCTCAGGGAAAATAGCTCGTTTTCCTCCAGCCAGTGCTTGACGCGGTTGCTCAGGAAGGTGTCACGCAGTTCTGACAGTTGCAGCTCCTCTTCCGGGAAGAACGACAGAATATCAGCGGTTTTGGCGTAGGGAGGGTGTCCTGAAAGGGCATGATCCAGCAGGCCGCGTAGTTCCAGGTTGGCCTGCTTTGCAAGAAAACCGTTGATGAGTGTACGTTCTGCAGCTGTATCCAGGGCGGGGATCTCCAAAAAACGTCCCTGCTGCTGTTCAATCTGGTCCCAGAAATCATCCTCACTGTCTGATCTGACAGAGAAGATCTCACCGGTCATCCGGTCAAAAAAGTAGACCCGGTCCTGCTCCATATTTGAGAACGCCCTCAGGAGTTCATCCCAGGCGATGGCTACACTGTGTATCATGAAAAGTACTCCCCGTTCTTCTAGCTGTTGACAGTCGGCCCCGGCAACGGCACAATCTGCCCACTATGCGTACTATCTTTCTTGCCGACGCCCATCTGCATCACCCTGATGATGCCAACTACCGTCTGCTGCTGCGTTTCATTCAGTCTCTGCAGGGTACCGCGGACACGCTCTGCATCCTGGGTGATCTGTTTGATTTTCGGGTTGGTCTGCCTGCGCTGGCTTTTGATGAACAGGAGCCGTTGCTGGAAGTCCTGGAGCAGTTGCATGCAGCCGGTACCCGGCTGATCTGGCTGGAAGGCAATCACGACTTCCAGCTTGGCGCTGATCTGGCTGCACGGCTGGGGGCCGAGATTCACCCCGGACCGGTGCTGCTTGAGCTACAGGGCAAGCAGGTCTTTCTCTGTCATGGTGATCTGATCAACAAGGCTGACTGGCGCTATCGTCTGCTCTATCGAACCCTGCGTAGCCGTGTAACCCTGCAGATCGGTCGTATGCTCCCGGCAAAAGCGGTGCAGGGGTTGCGCAGCAGGCTGCAGCGTTCCAGCAAGGGGCGCTACAGCGGAAATCGGAAACGCTGGGATTATAGTAGCATGATTCGCAGCTATGCTGCATCAATTCGTACAGAAGGGGCTGATGCCCTGGTGCTGGGACATTTCCATCAGCCGTTTATCGACCAACAGCAGGACTTTACCCTGGTTTCCCTGGGTGACTGGATCTCCCACTACTCCTATGCCGAGCTGCTTGATGGCAGCTTCCGTCTGCTTACTTACCCTGCCTGAAAAACTCTGCCAAGGCCTGTTCACCCAGCTGTGAGGCCTTGATCTTCCACTTATCACCGTTAATCACCAGTGCCACCAATGCAATTTGCGGTTGATCTGCCGGTGCATAGGCGGCAAACCAGGAATAGTGCCCCTTGGGGTTGTCGCCATCAATGGAACCGGTCTTGGCCGCGATCTTCATATCGCTGGTCAGCCTGCGTCCTTCATAGGTGTGAAACGCCTTGCGAGATGTGCCGCTGGTGACTGTGGTCAGTAACATGCGAGTCAGGCTGTCGGCAGTCTCCGGGCTGATAACCTTTGTCACCTCGCGGCTGGCCGGTACCTTCAGCTCCTTACCGTTACGGGTCGCCTGATCAACCAGCCGGGGTGCCATCATGGTGCCACGGTTGGCAATGGCAGCGGTAATGGCTGCAGCATGTATCGGAGAAACCTGCAGGCCGTGATCCAGACCGCAGCCCTGTAGACGCAGATCGTGGGTGGTTGCAACGGCGGGAGCCGGGCTGGGAGCCGCCGGAACGCCGGGCAATAACAGGCTGCGGTTAAAACCGAAGCGGTCACAGGTCTGTTTGAGCTGCTCTTTGCCAAGCAGATCACTGGCGATCATGCCGTAAACCGGGTTGACTGACTTTCCCATCGCCTCAGTTACATCCATCTTGTTGTTGCGGCCTCTGGGGGATGGGTCCCAATTCTTGGGGGTTTCAGAGACCAGACGCCCCCGGAATTCCAGCACGCTGGCCGGGTTTATCTTGTTGTTTTCCAAGGCAGATGCAGCCGTTACCATCTTGAACAGTGAGGCCATCGGGTAGACCTGATAGGCGGCCTGTTGTTGCCAATTCGGGTCAACAGCTGAATAACCCGTAAGGGATAACACCCTGCCGGTGGTTGGTTCTATGGCAACAAAAACCGCGTAGTTGGGACGGGTTGCGGCAAGAAACCTCTGTAGCCGTTGTTGCAGTTCCGGCTTGATTGAAAGCCGGAGCGACGTGCCGTAGGGGGCGGTGTCGGTCAGGGTCTCTCCCGAGCTAACGGCAGCAGGAAGCAGGCCGCTGGCGGTGGCAAACAGATCATCTCCCAGTGAAACCGGTTGCGGTTTCAGTTCTGTTTTTGCTCTAAAACCTTGCCAGTAGGAAATCGCCTGAGCGCCTTTACGAACCGCTACAACCGTTAGAGGGATTATCAGCAGGGCAAGGGCAGTACAGAGGGCCAGATTTTTCCAGTAACGCTGGAAAAACGTCTTTTGGGGTCGGATCAGATGTTTGAAATCTTGCATTTAAAAACTATAGGCTAATCGTAGGGGTGGTGTCAATCCGTGTCAGGTGCTATTTGAGGGTTCTCCCGATACGATTGGCATCGCCTCCCTCGCCAATCACCCCGCCATATTTTTGCCTTTGTCCGGGATTCCCCGGACAGACAAACCGGTGTGCCTCCTGTATAGGAAGATACGACCCTTCCTAAACCAGACAGAGCAGGAGAACCATGTGGCACGCCTATTTCTGATTGATAACCATCCTGCGGTCCGACAGGGGCTGCAGCTGTTGCTGCAGGAGTCCCACCACGTCATCTGCGGCGAAGCTGGCTGCAGCGCCGAGGCGCAGAAACAGCTGGCGGAGTCCGGCGCTGATCTGGTGCTGCTTGATCTTGTGCTGGGCGCAGAAAACGGGCTTGAGCTGATACCGGCGGCACGCCAACACGGTATCAGTGTGCTGGTTTACTCCATGCTGGAAGATGCAGAGAGTATTTCCGGGGCCTTTGCCGCTGGCGCCACCGGTTATGTAACCAAATGTGAGCCTGATGAGGCCCTGCTTGCCGCTGTAACAGACCTGCTGAGCGGGAAGCGTCACATCAGCCCACGGGCTGCCCAGAGTCTGGCAAACCGGACCTTGTCAGCCGCTAAAAACGATCAGATCTGATTTTTGCATTTTTAAGTTAAAGCCGGGGAGGATGGTATGGTGCGACAATTGAAACTGATGTTGGTGCTGCTGGCTGTATTCTTTGTAAGCTTGATTACTGTTCCGGCACAGGCGGGCATCCCTGCGCTTACAGTTCCGGCCACCAGCAACCTTGGGGCCAACCAGGTCACCCTGACCGTGCAGGCCAGTGAAAACGGCACCGGCTATATTACGCTGCTGCCCGGAAGTAGCACAGCGTGCGGCACCGGCGCGCAGGTGAAAGACGGCCTTGACAGCAACGGCAGTCCGGCTTTTCGACGTGGATCTTTAAAGCTTTCTGCCAATTCCTCCGGCAGCTACACCATAGCTAACCTGATCCAGACGACAAATTACACCGCCTGCTTTACCGCCGATGACGGCACATCCCTGCAGTCGACCCCGGCGACGGCAAATCTGACCACAGTTGCCGCCGCAACCTACAGCAATCCGGTATGGGGGCTGCTGGGTAATCCCGGTTTTACAAGCAGTAGCGACTATCATGCACTTGCTTATGCACCGGATGGCACACCGTATCTGGCGTATTCGTACAATACATCCGGTACGGTGCTGAAGTGGGATGGCGCTGGCTGGGTTACCGTGGGGAGTCCGGGATTTTTCACGAGTGATTATCCCATGTCTCTGGTTTTTGCTCCGAATGGAACCCCCTATATTGCGTATGAAGATTCCGTAAACGGCATGAAAGCCACCGTAAAGAAATTTGACGGCAACGACTGGGCTCCTGTGGGAGATGCCGGGTTTTCATCTGGTACCATGGATTTTATGGCTTTGGCGATTGCCCCGGACGGGACCCCATATACTGCTTTTACTGAATTTGAAAGTAACATTACCAGGGTAATGAGATATGACGGCAGCAGTTGGACTCCCGTGGGTGGGATTGCATTTTCAGATGCGACAAGAGCGGCTCTCGTATTTTCACTGAAATTCAGCCCGGCCGGAGTTCCATATATCTCGTATCTCAACTATGTCCCAGGTGAAGCTTCTGGTATGACAATCGGTGTAAAAAGGTTAAACAGCGATAGTTGGGAGCTGGTGGGAAACCCGGCGTTTCCATATTTCCCCGAAGGGGGGATTGCGTTCCCGTTGGCCTTTGCTCCTGACGGCACCCCCTATCTGGTCTATCCGGATGCAGCAAACGCTAGTAAAGCCACGGTGATGAAGTTTAACGGCAGCAGCTGGGATCTGGTGGGAAGCGCCGGATTTACACCTGTAGCAGGCTGGGATTTCTCCCTGGCATTCGCACCTGATGGCGCCCCCTATCTGGCATATGCAGGTAGCGGCCCCCAAAGCGGTGTAATGAAATATACCGGCGGCAGTTGGATTACGGTCGGGGACGCCGGGATCATGAAAGCTAGATACACATCCCTGGCATTTGCTCCTGATGGCACTCCCACTGTGGCCTTTAGGGACCTTCAATTTGGCAATAAAATTACCGTAATGCGTTTTGCAAACCCTCCTGTCCCGCCGGTGCTCACCTCCATCTCTCCATCCAGCGGCCTTGCTGATGTCAATACAAACGTAACCATAACCGGTGTCGGTTTTAGCAATGCATTGCGTGTGATGTTTGGCAGCAAAAATGCCATAAGTTTTGTCGTCAACTCAGACAGCCAGATCACCGCCGTGGCTCCTACGGCGGCAACTGGTGATGTGGTAGATGTTACGGTTACAACCTACAACGGTACCAGCGCCACCAGCAGCGCCGATCTGTTTACCTACGGCAAGCATGCCCAGAACGCTATCTTTACTGCAGCCCCTGTCATTTTTATTGGGGGAACCGGCGTTGTCAGCGCACATTCTTCGCTTGATGACGCATTGTTACACCTTCCTGCAACCTACAGCTCACTGACCCCGGAAACCTGTACCATAACAAGTTCATACACAATCGATACCCCCTTTACTGGTTCCCCCTTTGAGTACGTTAGTATGTCTCTTCATAAAATTACGGATTACGCAGTGATCAAAGCTGATAAAGAAGGTACCTGCACTATTGCGGTCGATTTTCCTGAAACTACGGATCATGCCGCGGTACGGGGGACTCAATCTATCACCATAATCCCTGCTGTAGCGCCACCCCTCACAGCTCCGACACTATCCAATCTGGGGGCCAACCAGGCTACCCTTACCTTCCAGGCCAGCTATGACAGCATCGGCTGGTTTACCCTGCTCGCCGGCAGCAACGTCCCCTGCGGCAGCGCTAATCAGGTGAAGGCCGGCCTTGACTCCGCCAACAATACGGCCTACAGACGTGGCTCGCTCTCACTTATCGGAAGCACTCCCGGTCACTACACGGTCAGAAACCTGTCAGGTAATACGCAGTACACAATCTGTTTCATAGCAGACAACAGCATGATTCAGCCGACACCGGTAGCCGTCAATTTTACAACCAATGCAGCAAAGAGCTTTGCCCTTCCTGTATGGGTAGTTTCAACGTACCAAGCCGAGTATCAGTTCCCCAGTGTTGGCGGCATCAGCTTCGCTCCGGACGGCGCCCTCTACGTGGCGTATAATAAGGATGATTCAAATACGGTTTATTCTAAGACTCACCAACAAGTAGATCGAATTGTCGGCAACAATGCATATCATCTAAATAAGTTTAATTTGTTAACATGGACAGGGTATATCGGTACTGTCACTCCTGTATTCGCTCCGGATGGAACACTGTCCATCATAGATGCTCGCTCAGTGCAATCATTTATCTCTTACGGCGGGGGCAAGGGATGGAATAAAAAACAGTTAACCACGGAAGATATTTTTAGTGGGAGCGTCGCCTTTGCTCCCAACGGAGAATTATACGTGGGGGCAAAGGTAGTTCCTCATGAGTTTGGTGGTATAGATTTGGATCTGGTGCGCAGATTTGATGGTACAAACTGGGTTGATGTCGGCACGCAGTCGCTATTGCAGAATCCAGGGAAGTATCCTTATAACTTCATTGCTTTTGCCCCGGATGGCAGTCTCTATCTGGCAGGTAACCAAAAAATTCTGAGGTTTGACGGCAGCGACTGGGTCACCGTGGGGGAGTTGTCTGCTGATATTACTGCATTTGCCTTTGCTCCTGACGGAACACTCTGGGTGGCTGCAGGATCACCAAGTAAAATCTACAAATTTAATGGCAGTAACTGGTTCGATATGGGTTCCGATGGTACCACGAGCGGACGTGGGGGGGGCACTTCCATAGCCATTGCTCCCGATGGTACTCCGGTTATTGCCGGAAGCGATGGTATTTGGCCGGAAAAAGTATATGTAAAGAAATTGAGCGGCAGTAGTTGGGTGTCGCTGGCAGATCTGGATTTACCGGATAATATGTCTAGATTGAATAACTCCAGGACTGTTGCTGTTACCTTTAGCCCGGATGGCACCCCGTATGTGGCATACGCTCCTTTTTCTCCTGATACCTACAAAGTACTGCGTCTGGTTGATACCGCACAGTATGTCACCTACAACGGCAATGGCAACAGCAGCGGCACGGTGCCGGTTGACACTACCGGCTATGCCCTGAACGCCACAGCAACGGTTTTGGGTAATAGCGGCGCACTGGCAAAAAACGGTTATGTCTTTAACGGTTGGAACACTGCTGCTGACGGCAGCGGCACCAGCTACCAGCCTGGCGCAACCTTTGTCATGGCTGCCAGCAGCACCCTCTACGCCCAGTGGGCTGCCCCGGTTGCGCCGCCGTCAGGGCTGGTCTCCTGGTGGCGAGGTGAGGGAAACGGGCTGGATGTTCTGGGAACAAACAACGCCACGCTCCATAGTACCACCAACTTTAGCTTTGCATCCGGCAAGGTTGGTCAGGCCTTCAGCTTCAGCGGTGCGATCTCTGAATACCTTGATGCGCCCAGCAGTGCTTCACTCAACTTCGGCACGGGTGGCTTTGCCATCGCCACCTGGATCAAGTCCAACGACAACGACAGCTACCGGCGGCTTGTTACCAAACGTACCGGTGGTACCTGGTACTCTTTAGCTCTTAACGGTGGCAAGGCCTTCTTTGAAATTGCCGCTGGGGTTAATTGTACCTCTTCCACCACTGTTGCCGATGGTAAGTGGCATCATATCGTGGTCAGCAGGGATCAGGCCGGTACTTCTCCCCGCAAATACCACCTGTACATCGACGGTGTTGAGAACACGTCTCTGGCCGACAGCGGCCTGAACCTGGATAACAGTGCCCCACTTGAGTTGGGTAAATGGTATACGGAGTCCCATGGTGGCACCTACGCCGGCCTGATGGATGAGGTGCAGATCTTTAACCGTTCCCTGACCGCCGCAGAAATCCATGGTATCTACAATGCCGGCAGCGCCGGGCTGGCATTAACGCCAACCGTCACCAACATCTCTCCATCCAGCGGCTTTGCATCTGGCGGAACCAGTGTCACCATTACCGGAACCGGCCTGAGCGGGGCTACTGCCGTCAACTTCGGCGCAACGGATGCCACCGGATTTTCTGTCACCTCCGACATCCAGGCAACCGCCACCTCTCCAGCCGGTGTAATCGGCCAGACCGTAGATGTCACCGTCACCACCCCCGGCGGCACCAGCGCCACCAACAGTGCGGATCAGTTCACTTACACCCTGCAGTACCAGGCCAAAAACCAGACTACCGGCAACTCCTACACCACCCTGGCCGAGGCGATCACTGCTGAATCAACATCAATTGCTGAGGATATCCGGGCCTATGGCGGCCAGTTTGATGGCGCCATTACTCTGGCGACATCGCTTAACCTGTACGGTGGTTATGATGACCTGTTTAGCGTTAAGGGCAGCCTGCCCACTACCCTGAACGGCAGCCTGACGTTGAGCGGAGGAACGGCAAAGGTTGATAGCGTCACGGTGAAAGGTGTCTTGACCATCAAGGGCGGCAGCCTGCAGGTGAACGGGGTAACAGTGCAGTAGGGGATAGAAACCTGGAAAAGGTTTCACCGCAGAGGGCGCAAAGATCGCAAAGGACTGAAAGTGCTAACTGACTGCTTTTCTTTTGTTTCCTTGCGTTCTTTTGCGGCTGGACTACCGTGTTCAGATTTATGGGATTACACATTCTTCAGGGAGTTTAGGTATGAAACAATTTAAACTGATGCTGGTGCTGCTGCTTTCCATGCTGCTGTTCTGCAACAGCCAAGCCTGGGCGCTACCCCGCTTTGTGGATCTGAACGACGGGACCGTACTGGACACCAGCAGCAGCCTGCGCTGGCTGCAGAATGCCAACTGTTTCAATCTACAGAACCTGGCTACTGCCATGTCATCTGCTTCCAATCTGTCATCACCTTCCTGTGGATTAACGGATGGCTCAATCTCAGGAGACTGGCGCCTGCCAACCCTTGATGAACTGCGTACGTTCACGAACGCCGGATATTTTGCTGCCTCCCTCAATGCAGCAGGATTTAGCAATGTCCAGGCTGCCACGTACTGGTCTTCCAGTGAGAGTGTCTATGGTGCAGCCTATGGTCAGGTTCTTTACATGAACGACGGCAGTATCACCAATACGTTAAAGACATCTCTTAGTTCCGTGTGGCCCGTTCGTGGCGGACAGTATTGGGCATTAGATCCTTTGGTTGTTTGGGGTGCGGTTGATTTTGGTAGCCAGATTGTCGGCCTTACGTCATCCGGCCATCCGTTTACGCTGAAAAACAGCGGTACAAACCAACTGTCTGTTACCTCAATCAGCCTGAACGGTAGCGATGCCGGACAGTTTACCCTTGCCACCGGTGGAACAACCCCCTGTAGCAGCCTCACGTCCTTCACCCTGACTGGCGGTGCAAGCTGTACTGTGCTGGTCAGCGCCAAACCTACGAGCGCAGGCAGCAAGAACGCCAATCTAACCGTTACCGTAAATGGCGCTAGTACGGATGCCGCACTGAGCGTTACGGCTGTTGCCGCTGTTACTTACAACGATAACGGTAGCACCTCAGGCGTTGTACCAACTGATAGCCAGGGATATCTTTCCGATGCAACCGTTACCGTACTTGCTAACGGCGGCGGGTTGGCAAAAAGCGGCTACATCTTTAACGGCTGGAACACGGCAGCCGATGGCAGCGGCACCAGCTACCAGCCCGGCGCAACCTTCAGCTATGCCGCGCCAGTTGTTTTATATGCCAAGTGGTCTGTGCCCACGGCTCCGCCAAACGGGCTGGTCAGTTGGTGGCGGGGAGAAGGCAACGCTACCGACACCCAGGGGAGAAATAACGGCACATTACAGGGTGGCGCTACCTATGTCCCCGGATTGGTGGGGCAAGCCTTCAATTTTGACAACGCCACAGCCCAGTATGTCAGCGTACCTTCCTCTTCATTCCTGAATATCTACGGCACCCATTCGGTCTCCTTCTGGGTCAAGCTCACCACGCTGCCGCCTGCCGGTAAAGCGTACTATGTGGTCAGTAAGTGGACCAATGCGGCAGAACATAAGCAGATCAACATCAACGCCGACGGAAAGGTTTTTTACCATCTGTTTGGCACAACCGCAGGTTCCGGTGTCACCTCAACCGCTGCCCTGCAAACCGGCGTCTGGACCCACGTAGCCGCAACCTATGATGGCGCAAATATGAAGATCTATATCAATGGGGCGCTAAGTGCCAGTACACCTGCCAATAATGATGTTGGTGACAGCAACGGCACCTTGTATTTGGGCAACAATCCCCAGATTGCAGCCGGCTATTCCGGCGCCAACTTCAACGGGCAGCTTGATGAAGTTGGCTGGTTCAACAGCGCCCTGTCCGCCTCGGACATAGCAAACATCTACAATGCCGGCAGCGCCGGTTGGGCTTTGCCCCGTTTTATTGACCTGAACGACGGCACCATGCTGGATACCAGCAGCAGCCTGCGCTGGCTGAAGAATGCCAGTTGTTTGGGGAAACAGAAATGGGATGCGGCTATCTCCACAGCAGCCGGTCTGGCAGCGCCTGCGCCTGCATGCAGCCTGACGGATGGATCGTTGGCAGGTGACTGGCACCTGCCAACCATTGACGAGCTGCAAACCCTGGTTGCGCCCCCGGACAACCACCGTTATGACACACTCAATGCAGCAGGCTTTGCTGATGTTCAGGCTTACTGGTATTGGTCCTCCAGTCCCTACATAGATATCTCAAATGTTGCCTGGGACGTAAAATTGACCGACGGCAACTCGTATGTCGACGGCACGTTCAATGCTAGCTATGTTTGGCCCGTTCGAGGCGGACAGTACTGGTCATTGGATGCTTTGATTGTTTCAGGAACTGCTGATTTTGGGAGTGTGCCTGTCGGTTCTACATCATCCGGCCATTCATTTACCTTGAAAAATAGCTCGGCAAGCTCACAGTTGATCAGTTCCGTTACCCTGAGTGGCACTGATGCCAGCCAGTTTGCAGTGGCTACAGGAGGAGCCAACCCCTGCGGCAGCCTCACCTCGCTCAGCCTGGCTGGCGGCGCAAGCTGTACCGTGCTGGTCAGCGCCAAACCGACAATCATCGGTAGCAAAAGCGCCAACCTGACCGCTACTGTAGGTGGATTGAGTCTGAACGTCCCGTTGACCGCCACTGGCGCAGCGCTGTCAGTCACCTATAACGGCAATGGCAACAGCAGCGGCACTGTACCGGTTGACAGCACCGGCTATGCCCTGAGTGCCACAGCCACGGTTCTGGATAACAGCGGCGCACTGGCAAAGAGCGGCTACGCCTTTAATGGCTGGAACACGGCAGCCGATGGCAGTGGCACTACCTATCAGCCCGGCGCAAGCTTTAGCATTGCCGCGCCAACCACGCTGTATGCCAGGTGGATTGCCCCCATTGCGCCACCATCTGGGCTGGTCTCCTGGTGGCGAGGGGAAGGAAATGGTCTGGATACGCGTGGAACAAACAACGCCACACTCCATAGCGCCACCAACTTTGCCTTTGCACTCGGCAAGGTTGGCCAGGCCTTCAGCTTTAGCGGTGCCACAACCGAATATGTTGATGCGCCGGACAGCGCCTCCCTCAACTTCGGCATGGGTGACTTTGCCGTCGCCACCTGGATCAAGACAACGCTCCCCTCCGTTGCATATACCTGGAAGCGTCTGGTCACCAAGCGTGGAACCAGCGGTAACTGGTATTCACTGACACTTAACGGCCCTGTTGCCGGTGCAGTAACCTTTGAAATAGCCGCCAACGTCAGCATGTCGTCCAGTGTTGCCGTAAATGACGGGAAATGGCACCATATTGCCGTCAGCAGAGACCCGGCAGGCGCTTCGCCCCGCAAATACCGGCTCTACGTCGATGGGGTTGAGAACAGCTCCATGATAGATAGCGGCTTGAGTCTGGATAACAGCGCCCTGATCGAGCTGGGCAGGTGGTCCACCGAAACAAGCGGCGGCACCATCTACTCCGGGCTGATGGATGAGGTGCAGATCTTTAACCGTTCCCTGAGCGCCGCAGAAATCCAAGGTGTCTACAATGCCGGGCCAGCCGGGCTGGCACTTGTCCCAACCGTCACCAATATCTCTCCAGCCAGCGGTTTTGCCGATGGCGGCACCGCTGTCACCATCACCGGTACCGGCCTGAGCGGGGCTACTGCCGTCAACTTTGGCGCAACGGATGCCGCCAGCTTTTCTGTTACTTCCGACACCCAGGCAACCGCCACCTCACCAGCCGGTGTGGTCGGTCAGACGGTGGATCTAACTGTCACCACCCCTGGCGGCACCAGCGTTACCAGCCCAGACGACCAGTTCACTTACACCCTGCAGTACCAGGCCAAGGACCAGAGCAGCGGCAGCTCCTACACCACCCTGGCCGAGGCGATTGCCGTCGCATCAGCCGGGCATGAGATCCGGGCCTATGGCGGCCAGTTCGATGGTGCCTTTTCGCTGGTCAGGGATATCATTCTGAGCGGCGGTTACAATCTGGCATTCAGCGCAAAGGACAGCCTGCCCACCACCCTGAACGGCAGCCTGACGGTGAACGGTGGTACGGCAAAGGTGGATAGCGTCACGGTTAAAGGGACGCTGACCATCAAGGGCGGCAGCTTGCAGGTAAGCGGGGTAGTGGTGAAGTAGTAAAAATAAAATAAATTCAAGTGGTTTTGTTGCATTACTGGAGTTTTGTGCTTTAATCGATTGGAGCGTTCTTTCTATAAAGAACGCTCTTTGACTTCTACGTAACATCATGAAGGGCGGTTTCTGGATGAGACAATTTACTCTGATGGCAGTAATGCTGCTTATGGCGCTGTGTTTAACCAATACCCCTGCTTGGTCGGAAGGTACGGAATGGCGCTTTGTTGATCTGAGCGACGGCACCGTATTTGATACGAACAGCAACTTGCGCTGGCTGAAAAACGCCAACTGTTTTGGCAAGCAGAATAGACCTAATCTGGAGATATATTCAAATTCACTGGCTGCAACTTCATGTGGTTTGAATGATGGTTCGATTGCCGGTGACTGGCATCTTCCAAACAGTACTGAGTTAAATGTTTTCCGTGGATACTATGCGGATGGTCTTAATACCTACGGGTTTGTTAACGTCCAATCAGACAGGTATTGGTCAAATACCAGGCAAACGGATAGTGGTTATTTTTGGTACGTCGACATAAGCGACTACACCACAGATATAGAATTTCAGAATTACCTTTACTATGGCTGGCCCGTTCGTGGCGGACAGTATTGGTCGGCTAATGCGAATAATTTTTTCATGGCGGTAACGACCGGTGGTTTTGGCACCCTGGTTGTTGGTAAAACTTCCCGTAGTCAGATATTCACCCTGAAAAACAGAGGTACAGTATCGCTGCCTTTGTCTGCAATTTCGCTGGCAGGTGCTGATGCCGATCAGTTTGTTCTGGCCACCGGGGGTGGCCATCCCTGTGCCAGCCTTGCACCAACCCTTGCTGCCGGGACGGTCTGCACGGTGACTGTTACCGCCAAGCCGACATCCATTGGCAGTAAAAGTGCCACCCTGAGTATCACGGCGGCGGGATATCCTCCTTATGTTGAGGCCCCGCTGACTACCATCGCTGTTAGGTCTGTTACCTACAACGGTAATGGCAACAACGCCGGAAGCGTGCCGAGTGACAGCACAGCGTATGCAAACGGTGCAACAGTTACCGTTTTGGACAACAGCGGTGCATTGATAAAGAACGGTTATCTATTTAAGTGTTGGAACACAGCCGATGACGGCAGCGGTACAGACTATGCTGCCGGTACGACGTTTAGCTATGCGGGGATCACCACCCTCTATGCCAGATGGGTAACCCCCGTTTCACCGCCATCGGGGCTGGTCAGTTGGTGGCGGGGGGAAGGCAATGGCATTGACATCGCTGGCGGTCTGACCGGGACGCCGTCTACGGGCATGGCCTACTTATCCGGCAAGGTTGGGCAGGCGTTTAGTTTGAACGGTTCGACCGCATCCATTGCCGTGCCTGACAATGTAAAACTGAATTTTGGGATACATGAGTTTTCCATAGCGGTCTGGATCAAGACAACCGACAACCACAACTGGCAACGCATTGTAACCAAGCGCGCTGCCACTGGTTCCTCCTATTGGTATTCCCTGTTTATTGCAGGTTATGTGCAATTTGAAATTGCTTCCGGTGTTTCGATGCATTCTACATCTCCCTCGCTTAACGATGGAAAGTGGCACCATATAGGCGTAACCAGAGACCCTACCACGACCTCTCCTCGGAAGTATCACCTGTATATTGACGGTGTTGAAAACACAACCATGCCCGACAGCGGCTTGTCTCTTGACAATAGTGGCCCTTTGGAGTTCGGTAAATGGGGCACAGAAATTGATAACGGAAGTATTTACTCCGGTCTGATCGACGAAATCCAACTGTTCAACCGTTCCCTGACAGCCAGCGAGATTATAAGCATCTACAATGCTGGCAGCATCGGTCTGGCGATACCCCCCACTATTAGCTCTGTCACCCCCTCAAGCGGCTTTGCTTCTGGCGGCACCGCCGTCACCATCACCGGCAGCAACCTGACCGGGGCTACTGCCGTCAAATTTGACGCAACGGATGCAGCCGGTTTATCTGAGGTTTCCGATACCCAGGCAACCGCCACCTCACCAGCCGGTGTGGTCGGACAGACGGTGGATCTGACCGTCACCACACCTGGCGGCACCAGCGCCACCAGCAGCGCAGACTTGTTCACGTACACCCTGCAGTACCAGGCCAAAAACCAGAGCACCGGCAACTCCTACACCACCTTGGCCGAGGCGATTGCCGTTGCATCAGCCGGGCATGAGATTCGGGCCTATGGCGGCCAGTTTGACGGTGCCTTCTCGCTTGTCAGGGATATCATTCTGAGCGGCGGTTACAATCTGGCATTCAGTACCAAGGACAGCCTGCCCACCACCCTGAACGGCAACCTGACCGTGAACGGAGGAACGGCAAAGGTGGACAGTGTTACGGTGAAAGGGACGCTAACCATCCAAGGCGGCAGCCTGCAGGTGAACGGGGTAGTGGTATCACCGTGAATTTTTGAACGGGCTTGGGATAGTCTGCAGGGGCATCGCAACCGGGATGCCCCTGCAGAGAAACGATTCTGTTTGAATAGCCAGAGGGCATTGCCTATAGTGCCATAATCATGACCCACCGTGCCTTGACCCTGATACTGCTGTTCACCCTGCTGACAACGCTCTGCCTCTGTAGCGGGTGCAGCACCAGCAATGATACAGCGCCCCGTGCCCACCAGGGGGTGATTGACCTTTCCGCAACTGATCTACAAAAATCAGATCCGATTCGCCTGGACGGGGAGTGGGAGTTTTACTGGAAGCAGCTCTTGACCCCACAGGATTTTCAGGAAGGGCATGCTGCCACGGCAGCTGCCTACCTGACGGTTCCCGCTGCCTGGGATGACCTGCCAATTAAGGGGGAAAAACTGGAGGCAGCGGGATATGCCACCTTCCGTTTGCGGATTCTGCCCGGCACGGCCAGGCAGGAGTTACGGCTTCAGCTTGGAGAGATCTACTCTGCCTACCGGCTCTGGGTAAACGGCGCCCTGCTGGTTGAAAACGGTCTGGTCGGGAAATCTGTTTCAGAAGAAGTCCCTGCTCAATCTGTCCAGCAACCCCGTTTACTGCTTGATGGCCAACCGGTTGAGCTGCTGCTGCAGGTCTCCAATTACCATTACCGCTCCGGCGGGCTGCGCGCCCCGATCAGGCTGGGGGATGCTGAAAAGCTGGCAACAGCGCAGCTGAAGCAGTGGGCACTGGCCCTGTTATGTGTCGGCAGTCTGCTGGTGATGGGGCTCTATCACTGCGGTCTGTACTGCATCAGAAAAAAGGACCGCGCCCCGCTTTATTTCGGGATCTACAGCCTGTTGTGGGCTGGCAGTTCTGTTGCCTCAAACGCAACGGACTGGGCCGTGAACCTGCTGGTGGTCCAGTATCCGGCTGTGCTTGTCAATCGTTTTGACCTGCTCTGCTTTGTGCTGTCGCTGCCGGTTGGCTACAGCTTCTTCCGTACCCTGTATCCCGCTGAATTTTCCCGCCGTCTGCAGCAGCTTACCCTGGCTGTGGCCCTGCTGTACACCGCATTGGGGCTGCTGCTGCCCACCCTGGCGTTCACCCGTCTGATCCCGGCGCTCTACCTGTTTTCCATGGTGATGATCCTGTATTGTCTGGTTATGCTGTTTCGTGCCATGCGCAGCAACAGGGAGGCTGCGTCACTGATTCTGGCCGGTTTTGTTGTGATGGGGGCGGCTGGTGTCAATGATATGCTGTATGATCTGCAGTTGATACGTTCGGTCTATCTGATCCATATCGGCATGTTTGTCTTTATCCTTTTTCAGGCAATCGCCCTCTCGATCCGCTTTTCCAGGGCCTTTGTCGCCGTAGAGCAGCTTTCCGCTGAGCTGTCCATCAAAAACCGGAATCTGGAAGATGAAATGGCAGAGCGGACCCGGCTGGAGCGGGAGATCGTCAATATCAGCGAGGAAGAACGCCGCAGCATCAGCCATCAACTGCATGACGGACTCTGTCAGCTTTTGACCGGCACCCGGCTGCATTTTTCATCCCTCAGACGCAAGCTGTCCGATGCAGACCGCCAGCAACCGGAAGTGGCAGAGGTGTCGTCGCTGCTGGAGGAATCGGTTAACCATGCCTATGATCTCTCCCGCGGGCTCTGGCCGGTGGAGCATGACAGCAACGCACTCAGCCCTTCGCTGGAGGAGCTGACCCGTCGTATGGCCGAGACAAGTGGCGTCCTGATTGAGTTCAGGCAGCAGCGTGGCTGCCAGGTCTGCACAAACAAAGGGGTGACCCAGCTCTACCGTATCGCTCAAGAGGCGCTGACCAATGCCGTCAAGCATGCCAAGGCCCGCCGGATTGTTGTGGAGCTTGCCTGCCGGAACCAGGGGCAGTTGACCCTGACGGTTCAGGATGATGGCGTTGGCAGAGACCAGGCCAAGCGGACCAACGGCGGTCTGGGGATGGGGATCATGCAGCATCGCGCCAGGCTGATCAACGGCAACCTGACGGTGACTGATGCAGCAGGCGGGGGAACTCTGGTCAGCTGCAGCATCCCCTGTGACCTGCAGACAACGGAGGGCTGTGTCCCATGACGGATAACGTGCAAGCCGGCAACATTTTTTTGATTGATGACCACCCGGCGGTGCGGAAAGGGTTGACGTTGCTGCTTACCCAGGAGGCGCACACCATCTGCGGTGAGGCCGGCAACGTTGCAGATACCTTTCAACAGATCGGTGGATCAGGTGCAGAGATCGCCCTGTTGGATCTTTCTCTGGGGGATGAGAGCGGGCTTGATCTTATTCAGGATATTTGTGCCCTTGACATAGGCGTGCTGATTTATTCCATGCACGAGGATGCCGATACGATCCAGAAGGCCCGTGACACAGGTGCCCTGGGCTACGTCTCCAAGCGGGAACCGGAAGAACTGCTGCTGCTGGCAGTGACAGAATTACTGGCAGGCAGACCGTACCTGAGCCCCCGCATTGCACAGGCCATGGCAGACAGCCGGTCTTTCACGCGGCCGGAAGTGCTGCTTAGTGAGCGGGAACAGCAACTGCTGGGCATGCTGGGCCAGGGCGATACCAACCCGGATATGGCCGCTGCCTTCGGCATCAGCGGTCGCACTATTGAGACCTACTTTGCACGGATCATCACTAAACTGAACCTGGAGGGGATGAAAGACCTTAGACGGTTCGCCATAAAAAATCACCGATAACAAAACCTCCCGTTCACCTCCCACCAACCGATGCCTCTTGTTTTTGCCTTGTCCGGGATTCCCCGGACAGACAAACCGATTTTTTACAGTATAGTAGGATAAGCATGTCGTTCGTAAAGCGGGCAGGGCAGGAAAATCCTGTCAGCCTAGACAAATAATCAGATTTGGAATTTGGTTTTTTCAGTTTAAGCCGGGAGGATGGTATGGTGCGACAGATAAAACTTTTAGTGGTGATGCTGCTCTCAATGCTGCTGTTGTGCAGTGGTCAGGCCTGGTCACTGGATCGTTTTATAGACCTGAATGACGGCACCATGCTGGATACGGCCAACAGTCTGCGCTGGTTGAAAAATGCCAACTGTACTGATACCGCCGGAGGTATTACGAATGCTGGTGGAACTCTTAACTGGGCTGATGCACAGACCTGGAGCAACAACCTGGCTTCCGGCCTGTGTAGTTTGAACGACAGTTCGGTGGTAGGTGACTGGCATCTGCCAACCATTGACGAGCTGCAGACCTTGGTTGCTGCACCGGACAGCTATCGCTATGACACCCTCAATGCCGCTGGGTTTAACAACGTTCTGGATCTCGCTTACTGGTCTTCCAGTACCGACGCAAGCTACACAGGCTACGCCTGGTTCGTGTACATGGACGTCGGCTACGTGTACAACAACAGTAAGGGCGACCTCTACTACGTCTGGCCCGTTCGTGCCGGACAGTATTGGTTATTGGATTCTTTGGTTGTTTCAGGAACTGCTGATTTTGGAAGTGTGCCTGTCGGTTCTACATCATCCAGCCATTCATTTTCCTTAAAAAACAGCGGCACAAGTTCGCTTTCTGTTACCTCAATCGCCCTGAGCGGAACGGATTCAGGGCAGTTTACCCTTGCCACTGGCGGAACAAACCCCTGCAGCAGCCTTACTTCGCTCACTCTGGCAGCCGGTGCAGGTTGCACCGTGCTGGTCAGTGTCAAACCAACAACCATCGCCAGCAAGAACGCCAACCTGACGGTTACTTCAGGTGGCTTGAGTGTGAATGTTCCGTTGAGCGCCACTGGCGCAGCGCTGTCAGTTACCTACAACGGTAATGGCAACAGCAGCGGCAGCGTACCGGTTGACAGCACCGGCTATGCCCTGAACGCCACCGTCACGGTTCTGGATAACAGTGGCGCATTGGCAAAGACCGGTTATATCTTTAACGGCTGGAACACGGCAGACGATGACAGAGGTACCACCTATCAGCCCGGCGCAACCTTAAGCATTGCCGCGCCAATCACGCTGTATGCGCAATGGGCTGCTCCCATTGCGCCGCCGTCAGGGCTGGTCAGTTGGTGGCGGGCCGAGGGTAATGCCCTTGATACACGCGGGACAAATAATGCTACACTTCATAGCGCCTCCAGTTTTGTCTTTGCATCCGGAAAGGTTGGCCAGGCCTTCAGTTTCAATGGCGTAACAACCACATATATTGATGCGCCGAACAGCGCCTCCCTCAACTTCGGCACAAGTGATTTTGCCATCGCCACCTGGATCAAGTCCAGCGACAGCGGCAGCTACCGTCGGCTTGTCACGAAACGGGGAACAGGAAACTGGTACTCGCTGGCTCTTCATAACGGCAAGGTTTTTTTTGAAATATCACCCTACATCAGCATGTCGTCCGTTGCCGCCGTGAATGACGGTCTATGGCATCACATTGTTGTCAGCAGAGATCCGGTCGGCACCTCGTCACGCAAATACCGCCTGTATATCGACGGGATTGAAAATACCTCTCTGGCTGATGGCGGGCTGAATCTGGACAACAGTGCCCCGCTTGAGTTGGGTAGATGGTCTACGGAATCCTATGGCGGCATCTACTCCGGCCTGATGGATGAGGCGCAGATCTTCAATCGTTCCATCACCGCTGCAGAGGTTCTAAATATTTACAATGCCGGCTCTGCAGGTCTGGCAGTTGTTCCTACCGTTACCGGCATTTCTCCAGCCAGAGGTCAGGCAAGCGGAGGAAGCCAGGTGCTGATCTCCGGGGCTAACCTGGCCAATGCCAGTACAGTGAAATTTGGTGCTACGACCGCCACCGGTTTTACCATTGTCTCCGATACCCAGATTACCGCGATTGCTCCTGCTGGTACAGTTGCCAGCGTCGTTGATATCAGCGTAACCACCCCCGGCGGCACCAGTGTCGCCAGCAGTTCCTCCAAATTTACCTATACCGGGCTTGTCAGTTGGTGGAAGGGTGAAGGAAACGCCCTTGATGCGGTGGGTGGTCTTAACGGTACGGTTGGTTTGTATCCATATTACACTCCCGGCAAAATCGGTCAGGCATTCTTTTTTACCGGCAATCCGACTGAATATATCACCGTACCTGATAATCAGAAACTACGCTTCGGGGTGGATGAATTTTCCCTGGCTGTTTGGGTTAAGGCATCAGATGTCGTTACATGGACACGGGTTCTGACAAAACGTCCCGCTTCCGGTGCCACTGCCTGGTATTCACTGGGGGTTTCCGGAAACAAGGCAATCTTTGAAATTTCCGCCAGTGTTACGCTTACCTCTTCAAAGTCGGTTGCCGATGATGCATGGCATCATATCGCCGTAACCAGAGACCCTGCAGGCGCCTCACCTCGAAAATACCGCCTGTACGTTGATGGTGTTGAAGATGTTGCCATGGATGACACTGGCGTGAATCTGGATAATAACGGCCCGCTGGAGATCGCCAAATGGGCCAATGAAACCCCGGGCGGTGCAATATTCTGGGGATCTGTCGATGAAGTGCAACTGTTTAATCGCGCTCTGACAGCCACCGAAGTTCTGGAGAATTACCATGCGGTCCCAGGGATTGCATGGCCACTTAGCGTCACGAAAACTGGCAGCGGCACAGTAACGACCAATGTCTCTCCCGGCACCTTAAGCTGGTCAGACAATACCGGTATGGCAAGCTATCCCGATAGTACTTCGCTCAGGCTGACCGCCATTCCTGAAAACGGGTCCGGTTTTGGCGGCTGGGGCGGTGATTGCAGCGGCACTGATACCTCCTGTTCACTCAGCATGTTTGCCAGCCATACGGCAAGCGCCAGTTTTTTTGTAAACGATTATGTCCGGCTTGGCGCTTTGACAACCCCCTATGGCACCCTGCACCACGCCTATGCAGCGGCACACCCCGGTGATCTCATCAAGGCGCTGGGATTGACTTTTATGGAGGATCTGACTCTTGATCGTGACCTGAGCGTCACCCTGCAAGGCGGGTATGTGGCCGGTTTTGGCAGTCACAGCGGCAGTACGACACTGAACGGCAGGCTGACAATCAGCAGCGGTAGGCTGGTGGTGGATCAGTTGATAATACGTGGCCCCATCCCTGATTGAAGACCGCTGCGGCAGGGGCGTTAATCTGACAGCCACTCCGCAAGCCGACTCCACCTTCAATTGCTGGTGGGATATTGCACAGGCCGCTCCTGATCGGATCGGCCTGTCTTTATGTTAGGGAACGTCTGTTTGAGCTTGAAACGAGTCGTCTGCCTCAGGCCAGAATCTACGTTTTAATTCATCCAGTAGCGGAGCAAGAGATTTGCGGTCAACCGCACAGATGCTGATGGCGTTGTGACTATCAGGAACAGCCGCCTGCAGGTAAACGGGTAGTGGGTTAATAGAAATAAATCCAGGTGGTTTGGTTGCATTGTTGGAGTTTTGTGTTTTAATCAACAAATTGTTCATTCTATTGTCAGGGTAAGCAGTTTACCGCAGGAGACAATCAGGCAAAATGGCCGTTTAACCGGAGTTCGTTGCCGGTGGACGGCCATGTTTGGTAAGGAGGATGGTATGAAAAGGCATCTTGTTGTATGTCTGGCAGTAACGATTTTGATTCTGACAGGGTACGCCACGGCTCAGTGCGGCTCATGGTCATTACTGTTGGGCGGCAATAATAGTGACTCTGCTGCCTCTGTCCAACAAACAGCCGACGGTGGCTTTATTGTTGCCGGAAACACCTCTTCATTCGGCACAACTGCGCAGGATGTCTGGGTACTGAAGCTTAATGCCTCTAGCGAGGTGGTGTGGCAGAAAACCTATGGCGGCGAAGGGTCCGATTCAGCCAGTGCCATCCAGCAGACCGCTGATGGCGGCTATATTGTGGCAGGTTATACAAATTCCTATGGCGCAAATAGCAATGGAGATGCCTGGGTGCTGAAGCTTGATGCCTCTGGCAACGTAGAGTGGCAGAAAACCTATGGCGGCGAAGGGTATGATTCAGCCAATGCTATCCAGCAGACCACTGATGGCGGCTATATTGTGGCAGGCTTCACAAACTCTTTTGAAAGTAACGGTGATGCCTGGGTACTGAAACTGGCTTTAAACGGCACCATTGAGTGGCAGAAAACCTATGGGGGAACCACTGACGGCGATGAGGCTATTGCCATTCAGCAGACAACAGACGGCGGTTATATTGTTGCCGGCGTTACATACTGTTTTGGCGCTGGCAACACTGATGCCATGATACTTAAACTGGATGAGAACGGGGCACTGGAATGGCAGAAAACATATGGTGGAACCGGTTTTGAAAATGCTACTGCTATCCGGCAAACAGCCGACCAGGGGTATATTGTGGCTGGCGTTACTACCTCATTTGGCGCGGGTGGTCTTGATGGCTGGCTGTTGAAGCTGGCGGATAATGGCACAGAAAGTTGGCAGAAAGCCTGGGGCGGGTCAGGGGGAGACAGTTTTTCTTCAGTCTGGCAGACAGCAGATGGTGGCTATATTGTTGCCGGATCAACAGGATCTTCCGGCGCCGGCAACGGGGATGCCTGGGTGCTGAAGCTGAGTGAAAACGGCAGTGCCGTGTGGCAAAAGACCTATGGCGGAGCAGCCGGCGATTTAGTCAATGCGGTTCAGCAGACATCCGACGGCGACTACATTATTGCGGGTGCTACAGCCTCTCTGGGGGTGCAGACCTTTGATCTCTGGGTGATGAAGCTTGAACAGGATGGCGGTTTGAATGGGTGTTATAGCATTGGTGAAACCGCAACAGTGCCGCAGAACACCGCAGCGGGGACGCTCTCTTCGTTAACTCTGACGGTTGATTCATCTGCAGTAGAGCCTGGTGCTTCTCTGGCCACGACAACCACTTCGACAGCGTCCCCTTCTATTTGTTCTGCAACGCAACCTCAGCTGACGCTCTCGGTTTCAAAATCAGGACAGGGAGCTGGAACGGTAACCAGCTCACCATCCGGCATCAACTGCGGCACGAAATGCTCACATACCTTTAACAACTATACATCTGTAATCTTGTCCGCTTCCCCTTCCAGCGGTTCTTACTTTAGCGGATGGGAGAGCGCGGAAGGTTGTACCACCGGCACCTGCACGGTAACGTTCTCAGGTTATAATCGTGGTGTCACAGCTGCGTTTGGCCTGATTGTTAACGGAGCCTGTGGCAGCAGCCAGGGGAAAACATTTGATACGGCCCCGACTCAAAATCTCTGTCTGACCGGAACCCCCACAGTTGTAGGTTATAACGATGGTAAGTGGGTCTGGAGCTGCAATGGATCGCCAGGCGGTTCTACGGCCAGCTGTTGGGCCCACATCACCCAGGTTGGTCTTTCGGTTTCCAAAACGGGCAATGGCACGATCACAAGCAATCCGGCAGGCATCAACTGCGGAGATGACTGTGATGAATTGTACCCGTACGGAACATTGGTAACCCTGACGGCAACCCCTGAAGCGGGGTTTACATTTAGCAGCTGGGGTTTTTTTGGCCCGTGCCCAATTGGTGAGACTTCCTGTGGACGTGCAATGACGTCACCCGCAATCGCCAATGTCACCTTTCTCCTTGATCCAAAGGCACGAATCGGCAGCACAGCTTTTGGTACGTTGCAAAGCGCCTATAGTGCCGTCACCAATACAGGCACTATAGAAGCCAAGGCCTTGACTTTTATTGAAAATTTAAGTCTTGACCAGGGAACCTATTTTACCTTGAAGGGCGGCTATGCAGACGATTATCTCAGCCGTACCGGCTCTACCACCCTGGATGGCACTCTGATCATCAGTAGCGGCGGCCTGACGGTTGACCGGCTGGTGGTGCGGTAGCCGGATGAGGATCAATAGTGATTTGCAGTGATATATTGTGTTTTTTTAATGTTTGGCGTAAATAATCGGCTGCTTTGTCTGATACTGTTTGATGGTCTTGAATATACGTAGGGGGGGATGAACATGGTGTTACGGTTATTGATCGGTATGATGCTGGGGGTTATCTGCTGGGTAACGACTGCAGCTGCTACGGTTCGTGTGATGAGTGCTGGCACGCTTTCAACTGCCAGAAGCAGCCATACGGCAACATTGCTGCACAATGGTAAAATCCTTGTAACCGGTGGCTATAATGGCAGCACCGTTTATGGAAGCGCTGAGCTGTATAATCCACAGACCGGTGAAACCCAGGCCATAGGCACTATGTCCAGCCCCCGTTTTGCCCATACCGCCACACTGATGAGCAACGGCAAGGTGCTGATTGCCGGTGGTTTTAGTTCCCTGACCGGTGATGCCAGGCTGAGCAGCACAGAACTATTTGACCCGGCAAACAACAGCTTTACCCCTGCGCATGGTATGAACCTGCCACGAGCGATGCATGCTGCTTCATTGATGAAAAATGGCAAGGTGCTGATTACCGGTGGACGGTCAGCTTCCCCCTATACAGGGATTGAGATCTATTACCCGTCAACCAATACCTTTGATATGCTGGATGACATCGATATTGAGATGGCCCAACATACCTCTACCGTGCGGAATGACGGCAAGGTACTGATCAATTCAAACCTCAAGACATATCTCTATGATCCCGATGACAATGAGGCTACTGATCAGTGGTCCGCTTTTTCGTTGACTACCTATGCCCAGAGCGCCACCTTGCTGCCAACTGGCTCAGTGCTGCTAGCCGGGGGACATTCCGCCGGAACCAGCCGTGAGGAGTATTACCTGTATGGTAGTTCAATGAATTACATGGGAATTATGGGCACCCGACGGTCTTACCATTCATCGACCCTGCTGCCTGACGGCCGGGTGCTGATCTGTGGCGGTATAAATTTCTCTAGTTCGACGGTTCATTCCTCTTGCGAGGCATACACGCAATCCAGCAACAGCTTTGCAGCTGTTGCCACCATGCTGAACGCCCGTTATAAGCATACGGCCACCTTGCTGCCCGGTGGAAAGGTGGTGATCATTGGCGGTGAAAATGCCAGCGGGACAGCGCTACAGCAGATTGAGGTGATTGATGCCTACGATGCAGCTACATCCACCACCGGTGCGATGGTAACAGCACGGGCCTACCATGCCATGACACTGCTTGCCGATGGCCGGGTACTGCACAATGGCGGCAGCAATGCCAGCGGCACACTGGCTACCTCAGAGATTTTCAATCCCCAATCTTCAACATATACGGCAACCGGCGCCATGACTTCGCGCCGCACCGGCCACACCAGCACGCTGCTGCAAAACGGTAAGGTTCTGGTAGCTGGTGGCGGGTATACCAGTGGTTTGCCAGGATTTGTCTATCTGGACACAGCAGAACTCTTTGATCCGGCCACCGGAGATTACACCGCTGTTCCAGGCAGCATGACCAGTGCAAGAAGCAGCCATACCGCAACCCTGCTCTCAAACGGCAAGGTGTTGTTGACCGGTGGCCAGAATGCCGGGTCAACAGCCCTTAGCAGTGCTGAGCTGTTTGACCCGCTCACAAACAGCTTTACGGCAACCGGTGCTCTGAGTTCGGCACGAAAAGACCACAGGGCCATCATACTAGCCACCGGCAACGTGTTGTTTGCGGGGGGCGTAAACGCAAGCAGTCAGACCTTGAGCAGTACAGAGCTTTATAATCCGACTACCGGCCAGTTTAGCGCAGGTAACGCCATGAACTCTCCCCGTTCAAGCCATGCCATGACGGTTACTGCCGGTGGGAGGGTGCTTATCACCGGCGGCTATCATAGTAACGCCCTGAGCAGCGCCGAGATGTACAACCCGGTCAGCGGTATGTTCTATAGTGTGGACAGTATGCTTACAGCCAGGACAAATCATACTGCCGTAACGCTGCAAAATGGCAAGGTGCTGGTTGCAGGCGGGTATGATGGCAGCAACTATCTGGACTCGACAGAGCTGTTTGACCCTGTTGCTGAATCATTTGTCACATCTGCCGCCATGGCTAACCGTCGCCAATACTTGCGTTCTGTGCTGCTTGCCGACGGCAGGGTTCTCCTGTCTGGCGGGAGAAGCGCTGCAACCACGTATGTCGGTACATCTGAACTGTTTGACCCGGCCAGTACCGTACCGGCCCAGCGTCTTAAACCGGTCATTACGGAAGTCAGCAGTTCAGCGGCAGGCGTCATAAGCTTTAAGGGGAGTACGTTTACCGGAGACAGTGAAGCCGGTTCCGGTTCAACAAACAGTTCATCGGCAGCTGTTCCTGTGCTGCAACTGCAAAAGCTGGATAGTGGCGCAACCGTTGCTATTTTGCCACTGTCAACGATCAACTGGAGTTCGACGCAGTTCAACCTGGCTGAATCCCCGCTGACCACGCTGGTGTCCGGACAGTATCAGGCCACCATTGCCGCAAGCGGCATCTCATCAAAGGCATGGACTGTCCAACTTATGCCGCTTTCATCAGTCAGTCCTGCAACGTATAATTTTGGCAGCGTAAACTCCGGTAGTTCTTCCGCTGCATATCTATACACGGTTTCCAATCCTGGTTTGTGGTCGCTGTCCATAACAGGGATAAGTGTCGGTGGTGCTTATAGCGCTGCATTTGTCAAAGAGGACGATACCTGTAGTTCCACCGTGTTGACTCCGTTGTCTTCCTGTCATTTTAAACTGTATTTCAGGCCCCAGTCGGCAGGGGCACAAAGCGCGGATATCACCGTGAATTCAAATTCAGCCGCTGGTCCGGCCACCGCAATCGCAACAGGCACCGGAGTAGCTGTTTACTACACTCTGACCGTCACCAAGTACGGTACCGGTAACGGAACCGTGACTTCCGATGCTGGTTCAATCTCGTGGAACAACAACATCGGCACCGCCATCTATAGCAGCGGCAGGGGGGTCAACCTGACCGCCACCCCGCAAGCCGGTTCCACATTCAGCAACTGGGGTGGTGATTGTAGTGGTTTCAGCTGTTATCTGGAGATGAATGCAAACCGGTCGGTAACGGCCAGCTTTATCATGAAGGACTATGTGCGGTTAGGAACAACAGCAGCAATAGGAGCAACACCCTATGGCACGTTGAATCTGGCCTATACTGCTGCCCAGGACGGCAATGTTATCAGGGCATTGGCAAGGGTGTTTGAAGATGATTTGTCCCTTGATCGAGCTGTTAACGTAGCCCTGCAAGGTGGGTATGTTTCCGGATTTGGCGGCAGCCGTAGTGGAAGCACAACGCTGAACGGTACGCTGACGGTTGGTCAGGGCAGTCTGGTGGTGGATGGGTTGGTAATAAAATAGAAACAAGCTGACAGTTGTTGGTGGGATATTGCACAGGCCGCTCCTGATCGGGGCGGCCTGTCTTTATGTCAGGGAACGTCTGGTGGCGCTTGAAAAGGGTCGTCCGCCTCAGGCCAGAACCTTGACTTCAGTTCATCCAGTAGTGGAACAAGAGATTTACGGTCAACGGCAGAGATGCTGATGGCGTTGTGGCGGCGTTTGGCCTGGGCGATCCGCAGGAAGGCGATGGTGTCTTTTTTCTTCAGCCCTTCCAGTTGGTCGGTCTTGTTAAAGACCACCAGTTCCGGTTTTTCAGTCAGCCCCAGTTCGGCCAGGATGGTGCGGACCTGGGAAATCTGGTCTTCAAAGCGGGGGTTGGAGGCATCCACCAGATGCAGCAGCAGATCGGCATCCTGCAGTTCTTCCAGGGTGGCCTTGAAGGCCCCCAGCAGTGAGGCAGGCAGGCAGCGGATAAAGCCGACGGTGTCGGTGATGATAACTTCCCGTTCACGGGGCAGGCGCAGTCTGCGGCTGGAGGTGTCCAGGGTGGCAAACAGCAGGTTTTCGGTAAAGATCTCGCTCTGGGTCAGTCTGTTAAGCAGGGTGGATTTGCCGGCGTTGGTGTAGCCGACAATGGAGATGATCGGTACGCCGGAGCGCACCCGACGGCTGCGGCGCTGTTCCCGGTCCCGCGAGAGCGCTTCAAGTTCCCGCTCCAGTGCGGTGATCCGGTCCCTGATCCGGCGACGGTCGATCTCCAGCTTGGTCTCACCCGGCCCACGGCCGCCGATGCCGCCCATCAGGCGGGACATCTGGACACCTCGTCCAATCAGGCGTGGCAGCAGATATTTCAGTTGCGCCAGCTCTACCTGCACCTTGCCGTCTCTGCTCTTGGCCCGTCCGGCAAAGATATCCAGAATCAACTGGCTGCGGTCGATAACCTTCAGCTCGGTCATGGTGGAGATGGCACGGACCTGGGCCGGGGTCAGTTCCTGATCAAAGATCAACAGAGTAGCCCCCCGCTGCAGGGCGCGAATGACCACTTCCTGCAGTTTGCCTTCTCCCATCAGGGTGCGGGGATTCAACTTGCGGGGTAGCTGGATAAAGCTGTCCAGTACCTGTACCCCGGCGGTGCGGGCCAGTTCCTGCAGTTCTGCCAGTGAATCATCCACCTCGCGCCGTTCGCCACCGGCCCTGACTGAGATCAGGATCGCCCGTTCCTGGCCATCCTTGGCCTGTGCCTCTACCTGTACCGCCTTGTCAAGACTGCGTTCCAGTGCGTTGATAAAGTTACTATCGTAGTCAACCGCCTTTTCCAGCAGTTGCGGAGGCAGTACGCTGATGCCGCCCGGTTCGGTGGAAAGGTGGGCCAGATGTACGATGCTGCGGTGGCTGTCTAGGGGGCCGAGGGCAGCGATCAGGTCAAGTCTGAGCAGTTTCAGGTCGGTCAGGTCGTCTTCGGTCAGCGGTTCAGATTTCAGGTGGGTGTGGATCAGGCGTAGGCCCCGCAGCCGCTTGCGGCCCAGGGGGTAGTCTTTCAGGTCAGGGATCAATAGCCCTTTTTCCGTGCCGATCAGGATCAGCTCTATAACGCCTTGGCGGTTAACCAAGAGGCCGATCTGACGGCGCAGTTCAAAGGAAAGTTCAAGCAGGCGAGAGGCCAGCTCTGCGGTGCAGAGCTCATCAGCCGGAATACGGCGGCGGTAGAGACGTTCTACCGCCTGAATCTGGCTCTGTTTCAGCCCTGCAAGGTTGCCGTGGAGTTCGTTAATGGGATGGTCCTGCTAAATGCCGGTGATGTTGTAGCCGGCATCAACGTAATGGATTTCACCGGTGACCCCGGAAGCAAGGTCGCTGCAGAGGTAGAGGGCAGACTTGGCTACTTCTTCCTGGGTTATGTTGCGGTGCAGCGGAGCGCGCTCTTCTACGGTGCTGAGGATCTGGTTGAAGCCGTTAACGCCGGCTGCAGCAAGGGTCTTGATCGGGCCGGCCGAGATGGCGTTTACCCGGATGTTGTCTTCTCCCATACCGGCAGAGAGGTAGCGCACCGATGCTTCCAGAGCGGCCTTGGCAACTCCCATCACATTGTAGTTGGGGAATACCTTTTCTGCGCCGTAGTAGCTCATGGCCAGAGCGCAGGCATTGCGGCCGGTCATCAGTGGTTGGGCGGCCTTCAGGAGGCCGATAAAGGAGTAGGCGCTGATATCCAGGGCGGTGGCAAATCCGGCCCGGGTGGTGGATAGGATGGTGCCTTTCAGTTCTTCCTTGTCGGCAAAGGCCACGGAGTGGATCAGGATGTCGATCCCGCCCCAGCGCTGTTGTGCCAGATCCATCAATGCTGTTATTTCATCATCACTGGTGACGTTGCAGGGGGCCACATCGGCACCGATTGATTCGGCCAGGGGGCGCACCCGCTTTTCAATCGCCTCACCGGCGTAGGTCAGCATCAGTTCAGCACCTTCGGCCTGAAACAGTCTGGCCATGGCCCAGGCAATACTTTTTTCATTTGCAACGCCCAGAATAAGCGCCTTTTTACCTTCCAACAGTCCCATCAACTCCTCCGGATAACGTATCAATGACCTTTGCCGATTGGTTGGCTGAGGCCTGATGGTGTAGTATCTGCTGCTCAAGACGGGCAATCCGTCCTTCAAGCCGTATAAGTGTCGTGTGTGATTCCATGACCTGGCGTCGTAAACCCAGCAACAGCAGGGGCAGTCTAAGCCAGATCGCCGCAAAGAAGAGGCCCAGCAGGATCGACATGATCATGAATCCGCCAACAAATTCCATCGAGCCGAATGCCCCTTTCTGTGTTTAATGATAATCGGATAGGCTATACCACACCTGAGCCTAAATGGCAAACATGCAAAAGACGTGAAAAAACAGGACCGCTATGCTACAAGTCGTGATTATGCACACACTTATTCCGATTACATCCCCTCTTTTTCTGGTCGGTGCGGAGCTTGACGAACAACCGGCATGGTCTATGATCCTGTC
>NZ_JAOTRZ010000283.1 GCF_030247655.1 Trichlorobacter sp.
CCCCACACGTCTGGTCCGGTTGTCGTCGTGCATAATGGCATTATTGAAAACTACCTGAGTCTGAAAGAACAACTCCAGGCAGCAGGACACGGGTTTTCCAGTCAGACCGATACTGAAGTGATTGCACATCTGGTTGATGAGCGGTTGAAGACTGCTGAGTCCTTTGAAGCAGCGGTCCGTACCGCCCTGCAGGAACTGCAGGGCGCCTTTGCCGTTTGTATCCTGTGCAAGGATCAGCCCGACACCCTGATTGCAGCCAAGATAGGTTCACCGATGGTGGTTGGTCTGGGGCATGGCGAGTTCTTCGTCGCTTCTGATATCCCCGCTATTCTGGCCCATACCCGTGAGATGGTTTTTATGGAGGATGGCGAACTGGTGGTTTTCCATCGTACTAGCGCCAGTTTTTCCTCTATTGCAGGTGCTCCGCTGGAGAAGAAGGCTCGTCACATTGACTGGTCTCCTCTGATGGCAGAAAAAGGTGGTTACAAGCACTTCATGCTGAAGGAAATCCACGAACAGCCCCGGGCGGTGCGGGATACCATTGCCGGACGGCTGCAGGAGCAGCAGGGGGATGTCTATCTGGAAGATCTGGGCTACGATGATGCCACCCTGCAGACTGTACAGCGGATGGTGATTGTGGCCTGCGGTACCTCTTGGCATGCTGCTCTGACTGGCAAATTCCTGATCGAAGGACACTGCCGTATCCCGGTGGAGATCGATATCGCCTCTGAATTCCGCTATCGCAGCCCGGTGATTGATGAAAAAACGCTGGTGATGGTCATCTCCCAGTCAGGTGAAACAGCAGACACTCTGGCTGCCTTGCGCGAAGCCAAGAAGTTGGGGGCTATGAATCTGGCCATCTGTAACGTGCTGGATTCATCCATTGCCCGTGACGCTGCCGGAGTGATCTACACCCATGCCGGGCCGGAAATCGGCGTGGCCTCCACCAAGGCCTTTGTGACTCAGTTGACCGCGCTGTACCTGTTTACCATCCGTTTTGGCCGGGCCATTGGCCGGTTGAATGCGGCACAGGGGCAGCAGATGATTGCTGATCTGAAAAAGGTGCCTGAACTGCTGGAACAGACTCTGAAACTAAATGAACAGACCGAAAAGATTGCCCGTCAGTATATGAATGCCCGTGACTTCCTCTATCTGGGCAGGGGCCGAAATTTCCCGATCGCTCTGGAAGGCGCTCTGAAATTGAAGGAAATCTCTTATATTCATGCTGAAGGCTATCCCGCCGGAGAAATGAAACACGGCCCGATCGCCCTGATTGATGAGCATGTGCCGGTGGTGGTGCTGGTGCCCAAAAACAGCACCTATGAAAAGACCGTTTCCAACATGGAGGAGGTCATAGCCCGTAGTGGCCGGGTGATCGCCCTTTGCAGTGCAGGCGATCATGACGTAAACGACAAGGCAGAGGCAACGTTGGAGCTGCCAGAACTGAGTGATGATCTTGATCCGATCCTGCTGTCAGTGCCGCTGCAGCTGCTGGCCTACCATATTGCTGTGTTGAAAGGTACTGATGTGGATCAACCGAGAAATCTGGCAAAATCCGTGACGGTAGAATAGACAATGCGAACAAGCCACATGCGCTTGAGCCACCGGCTGGTGCTGGTGGCTTTTTTTACCGTCTTGATCTCCGGCGGCTGGCTTGTTTGGGAGGCCGATGTGGTTGACCCGCCTGGGGCTTCTCCAACGGACAAGGCGCAGGAAGACCTGTCCCGGATTGAGTATCCCAGCCAGAAAGGGATGCGTTGGCACCCCCGTTTTGTCCGTCCCCATGAGACCCTTGAATCGCTCTATGGCAAGGACTGGATCTGGGTAGCCCGTTTCAATCGAGTTGATCGGCGGCATGTCTATCCCGGCATGACCATCAAGGAGCCGGAGCGGATGGAGGATATCCGTGGTTATACGCCGTTGCCAAAGGAGCTTTCTGAGGCAAAGGTCCATCGTAAGTATATTCTGCTGGATTTGACTGAGCAGTGGATCGGCGCCTATGAACGGGGTATGCTGAAGTTTTCCATGCCTGCAGCCACTGGTAAGGCCGGTACAGAAACCCCGGTTGGCACTTTCAGGATTGATGCCCGCCATCAGACCCATACATCTTCGCTGTACAAGATTAACGGTGAAGATGGGGAACAGTATCCGATGGACTATGCCCTGCGTTTTTATATTGATGAAAAAAATATCGGCTACTATATCCATGCCCGTGATCTGCCGGGGCGACCGGCTTCCCACGGTTGCGTCGGCCTGTATGATGAAGAGATGCAGGAACGTACCTTTGGTACGCCTGAAGAGCCTATTCTGGTGGACTCACGCAAGCTGTATGAGTGGGCGGTCCCTGACAGTGAATACGGTGATGATTACGGCTATTTTGAAGAGATCGATAATGGTCCGGTTTTTGAGGTGCGGGGTACCCTGCCGGTGTACCGCTAAGTTGTTGGTGTTTTTTCTTTTCCTTCATGTTGCTCTGGGCTAGTATAGCCCATTATTTTATTTCAATTCGAGGCATCTATCTGTGGATAAACTGATTATTAACGGCGGAAAGAAGCTGAAGGGCGAAGTAACCGTCAGTGGCTCCAAGAACGCTTCCCTGCCGATCTGTATTGCAGCTGCGCTGGCTCCCGGAGCCAGTACCATCACCAATGTTCCCCGTCTGCGCGACATCACCACGACGGCAAAATTGCTGGAGTCTCTGGGCGCCACCATTGAACGCCATGAGAATACCATGCGGATCGATGCCGGTACCATTAACACCGTTGAAGCCACCTATGACCTGGTCAAGACCATGCGTGCCTCGGTGTTGGTACTGGGGCCGCTGTTGGCCCGCTTTGGCCGTTCACGGGTCTCCCTGCCCGGTGGCTGTGCCATCGGTGCCCGTCCGATAGATCAGCACCTGAAAGGTTTGAAGGCACTGGGGGCTGAGATAAAGCTTGAGCATGGCTACGTTGAAGCGATTGCAAAGAAGGGGCTAAAAGGTGCCCGGATCAACTTTGATGTCTCCACCGTGGGTGGTACTGAGCACCTGATGATGGCTGCCGCCATTGCCAAGGGTGAAAGTGTTCTGGAAAACGCTGCCCGTGAGCCTGAAATTGCTGATCTGGCGGATTACCTGAACCGGATGGGGGCCAAGGTTGAGGGGGCCGGTACGGATACGATCCGTATTC
>NZ_JAOTRZ010000284.1 GCF_030247655.1 Trichlorobacter sp.
TCCAGAAACAGGCTGCCGCGATCTGCAATATCAACCAGACCACGACGATCCTGATCAGCCGAAGTATAGGCCCCCCGCTGGGTGCCGAAAAGCTCCCGTGCCAACATCTCACCACGCAGACTTGAACAGTTCAACTCGACAAATTCATACTGGGCACGGCCCCCCTGCTGGTGAATCCACTTGGCCAGCATCCCCTTGCCGGTGCCGGTTTCACCGGTGATCAGCACCGGGTGGCCGTTATCGGCAGCCACCCTGGCCATCTGTTGCACCTCCTGCATCTCCTGACCTGCACCAAAAAAAATACCCTGTTGTTTTTCCAGCCGCTTGCGGGCAACCGACTGCCGCTTGAGCGTTCCCAGCTCCAATGTTTTTAACAGCGACATGGAAAGCGCCGCCATATCAAGCGGCTTGGTCAAAAAATTATCAGCCCCGCGCTGCATCGCCTCAACCGCCAGGGGGATAGCTCCGGCACCGGTCACCACAATAATCGGCACCAGATTCTGGGTTTCCCGTTCAGCACTGATGAAATCCAGCCCATTACCGTCAGGCAGATTGATATCAATGATAATCAGATCAAAACGGTGCTCTGCCATCAGTCTGGTCGCCTCGGCCAGTGATCCTGCCTCGCTGATCTGGTAACCGTCCTTTGAAAAATAGCGCACTATCCCGAAGCGGGTAACAGCACAGTCTTCAATCAGTAAAATCTGCGGTTTCATGACAGGCACTCCTCAGAGGCCCGGGGCAGCTGCAGCGTAACCGTACAGCCCGGCTCAGGATAATTGTTACAGATCTGCACCATCCCTCCCATCTGTTCAATGAACTGCTTCACCAGGGCCAGACCCAGACCGGTCCCTCCCCGGCGGGTAGTGAAGAACGGCTCAAAGACCCGTTCCAATAACTCTGGAACGACCCCGCTACCGCGGTCAACGACCCGGAGCAGTATCTGCCCGCCGACAAGATCCGGTTGAGCCGTTTCCAGTACGAGCCGTATGGCACTGGCTGACTGACTGTGCTGCCCGGCATTATCCAGCAGATTGAAAAGCACCTGTTGTAATCGGTCAATATCAGCACGGACCATAACGTTTTCCAGTGTCGACGGGATCTCCAGATCAATTGCAAGGCTGCCCGTCTGATTGCTCCGCTGCCACAGTTCCACGGTCTGGCGGCAGAATTCAGCCAGTGCCAGCGGCACCAGCTGATCTTCCTGCTGACGCCGTCCCAGACTGAGCAGGTCGTTCATCAGCCGGGCAAGCCGATCAACCTGGGAACGAATATGCTCAATATAGGGGGTCAGGGTTTGGTTGCCCTCAACCCCCTCTTCCCGGAACAGGGCTTCGGTTACCGTCAGGATGGCATTCAACGGGTTCCTGACTTCATGGGCCACCCCGGCTGCAAGCTGGCCGATGTACTCCAGACGCTGCGCTTCAACCAGCTGACGTTCAAGCTCCTTGCGTTCTGAAATATCCGTAACAAAACCGCACCAGATCACACTGTTATCCGGCTGGCGCTGGGGACGGGAGTTTCCCTGAAACCAGCGTACTCCCCTGGAAGGGATAGCAGCTCGAAATTCATGATGCCATGGGTTAAGGGTCTCAGCTGATTCCTGAATTGATGCCATCAGACCGGCCAGATCTTCAGCAACAATTTTATTAAAAACAGGCGATGCATCAGACTGCAACTCTTCCGGCTGCAGCTCAAACAGATCAAGAATGGATTGGCTTGCATAGGGGATACTGTAGTGACCATCGGAGAAAAGCTGAAACTGGTAGATCCCGCCTGGTACCTGCCGGGAGATATTGTTGAGCAGGTCATAACTCCGCTGCAGGGCGCTGTTGCACTGTTCAACCTGCTGTTCCAGCGCCGTCTGGTTAGTACGAAGCGCACATTCCTCTTCTTTCTGACGGGTACTATCATAGCAACTGCCGATATAGCCGCAAAAGCAGCCATCAATGGCATAGTGAGGGGAACCGTGATCAATAATCCAGCGATAGGAACCATCATGGTAGCGCAGGCGGTACTCCATGGTAAACGGTTGCCTGGCCTCAAACGCTTCCAGATAGGTTTTAAGACAACCGGCCAGGTCTTCTGGGTGGATTCCCTCCATCCAGCCATCGCCCAGCTCCTGTTCCAGCGTCCGACCGGTAAAGAGCAGCCAGGTCTGATTAAAATAGTCACAACGGGCATCCTGCCCTGAGTGCCAGATCAGGGCAGGAAACTGTTGGATAATCTCTGCACGGCCAATCGTTTCTCCTGAATCATCCAGCAGAGAGCACACCATTTTCCGGTGAGGAGCCATAGACACTGACCTCCAACAAAAGCGGGAGATGCGCTGCTTGTAACCGAACCATAACGCTTGTCTCAAAATAAGACAACAAAAAATCATCCAACTCAACAATACCAAAATATGCGTTAAATATCGTAAAGTTAGCATGTACGGCACGTTTTTTGATAGTACAAAGCAAGCTATCAGGAGTCCGTATGCCACCGCCATCTCTACATACATCCATGAGGCCGCTACGAAGAGGCATCGCCGCCCTGATGGCAACCATCTACCTGCTGATTGGAGTGGGACCGTTGACTTCGCTGGCGCTGCAGCCACTTCATCATGCCCACGACGGCCGTCCCGCCTGCAGCGGAGACTGCAAGCGGGACGGCTGCTCTCTGCAAAGCCAGTTGAACCATACCTGTTGTTGCTGGAAGAAAAAACAACAGGAAAACCACCTCTCTGAACCTGCTGCTGCCACGGCTGACTGTTGCCACACCACGCTGCCTGCCGAAACGGTCAAGGCAGTACTGGAAGAGACCATCACTACCCAACCGTCTGTGCTGCCTGAACCACAGGCAGCACAGACGGTGCTCACCTGCGGCTGCCCCTGCGATGACAGCAGTCAGACCGCATTGTTTAACAGCCATGGCAATGAAATCATACCGTTTTTCCACAGGGTGGTCATTGTGCCACCTGAAGAACCACCCTACCGCCTTTCCCCCGGCAGCACACTGCATTCGCTCTCCTCCAAGCCGTTGGTACCCCCTCCAAAGCCTGTCTGATTCGACAATCAGCGTCGTCATCATTACTGCTGCTTACGAACAGAGAGCCAGGGAGGCGTATCACCATGACGGTACACCAGCTTTCGCTGCTGGCGCTGCTGCTGACACTGATAGCCCAGAC
>NZ_JAOTRZ010000285.1 GCF_030247655.1 Trichlorobacter sp.
GCATGATCGCGGTCGGCAAAAACCGGACGGACCCGATAGCCTTCTGGTGGATTTGCCATTAAGTTGCACAAGACCCCCCTTACAACCCTTTGTATACCAGTACGTGCGTCCTGCTTGATAATCTCAGAGACATCAACCAGCAGTTGTCGCTTTCCATCTCGTTTTTTACCGCTAACAGGGAAGCGGCTCTTAACCAGAGAGCGGGCCGAAGAAGCAGATAGGCAGGCAAGCAACACTGCTGACAGGCGCTGGATCATATTGAAGCCAGATGGTCATGGTAAAACTGCATTGCTTCATCAATTTGATCAAACTTGTGCAGTTTTCCGGCCACCAGCACGGCAGCATGATCACAGTGCTCCCGAATAAATTCAGGCTGGTGCGACACCACAATCATAGCCCGATCACCCCGTCTTCCAAACAGTTCTTCATTACACTTTTCGTGGAACCGACTATCTCCAACGGCAGTAATCTCATCTATCAGAAAACAGTCAAACTCAATTGACATGGATATGGCAAAAGCCAAGCGTGAACGCATACCTGCAGAATAGGTCTTAACCGGCTCTTTCAGGTATTTACCTAACTCGGAAAACTCCTGCACAAAAGAGACCCGGCTTTTAAAATCAACCCCATAGATCCGGCACACAAGACGCAGATTATCAAAACCGGTCAGAGTGCCCTGAAAACCGGCAAAAAAGGCCAAGGGCCATGAAACCGACATAGACCGCTCAACAGTACCGGATGTTGGATGTTCTGCACCGCTGATCAAACGTACCAGAGTAGACTTGCCGGAACCGTTACGCCCCAGAATCCCAACCTTCTCACCTGGTTGAATAGTTAAATTAACGTGGTCAAGCACTGTTACCTGACCATGGCGGGTTGGATATTGCTTTACCAGATTGGTTATCCGTATCATTCAGGAGTTACCCGTTTGCTGATATATCGTTCCTGAACCAGAGCAAATGCCATCAGTATCAGGCAGAAGGTAGCCATGTAGGAAATGTTGTAATGACAATGGACCGATGAACCAAAGTACCCCTCACGCAAGAGTTCGACCCCATGTACCATCGGAAGCATCAAAACAACCTTTTGTGCAGTAGGTGGCAGCCAATCCACCATAAACGCTGCCCCTGACAAGGGAAACAACAAATAGGCAGTAGGGTGCCATAGTTTTTCAACTAGCTCGGTCCGTTCATTCAGGCTTCCCATAAGTAGGGCCAGAGACATACCAAACCAAGCGGTCATGCCCCACCCTAAAAGCACTTTTAAAAGGTCCTGAGGTGGTTTAACCCAACCAATAGAGATATAAAAAACGGAAAGAATAATAAACGACATGGTGGCGCCACCCGCCTCAAGAAGCAAACGAGCAGCAAAAATATCCATGACTTTAACATTTCTGTGATACGTAAGTGCCAGATTAGGCTCGACAGCACCTACGCAGCGTGACGGCATATTGCGCCATAACAAGACAGATGAGTAGCCGGTAAGGGCAAAGGCAACAATCGGCATACTTGAGTTGTGATGCATCTTGGCAAATACCCAGAGCGCGGTGACTCCGGTGGTAAACAGCATCGGCTCTACAAACATCCACATAAAGCCGATGTTATGACGGCCATAACGGGTAAGTATTTCACGCATCAGCAGCGCACCGATCACCCGCAGCTGAATCTGGAAGGAGCGAAGTAATGAGGTGGAGTATTGGGTTGGTTTGCCTTCAGAGAAAGTCATGTATCAAAAAGCTCCTTGGAACCTGTTTCACAAAAACCGTGGTATTAACCGCCGATACAAGCGGATATACGCCGAGTAAAGCAAACAATCTATTGGTGAAAGCAAACACCCTACCCCTAAAGACTTTAGCCTGTACCTTCTCTGCGTTCATCGGCGTTCATCTACGGTTCCAACTGGTGTAAAGGCTCTGTTAACCGCCGATAAAGGCGGATGCACGCCGATAAAAACAAAACTCTTAGGGGTAAAACCTTTACTGCTTAGCCTGTGCCTTCTCTGCGTTCATCGGCGTTCATCTACGGTTCCAACTGGTTGTAAAGGCTCTGTTAACCGCCGATAAAGGCGGATACACGCCGATAAAAACAAAACCCTTAGGGGTAAAACCTTTACTGCTTAGCCTGTGCCTTCTCTGCGTTCATCGGCGTTCATCTACGGTTCCAACTGGTTGTAAAGGCCTTGTTAACCGCCGATAAAAACAAAACTCTTAGGGGTAAAACCTTTACTGCTTAGCCTGTGCCTTCTCTGCGTTCATCGGCGTATATCTGCGGTTCCAACTGGTTGTAAAGGCTCTGTTAACCGCCGATAAAGGCGGATGCACGCCGAGTAAAGCGTAAATCATATTCTTAAGGGTAAATCTTTAACTTCTTTCTCAAAACTTACCTAAATCAGGACGGAAGTACAAATTACTTATCACAGATACCACCAATGAATCATTTGAGTTTTTTGATCTCTGGATTTTTCAGCAGGGATTGCATTTGCGCAATAGCTGTCTGATTGAGGTATTTTAACCTGGTCGGTTGGTCGATGCCTTGGCGTATCAGTTCTGCGTTGATACTCTCAAGGTTAGACAGGACAACCAATTGTTCGACGGCTGAATAATCGCGTACATTGCCGGGTTTGTCGGCATGTTGCTCTCTCCATTGTTTGGCTGTGTGGCCATAAAGTGCCACGTTAAGCACATCTGCTTCGGTGGCGTAGATTTGTCCTATTTGTGTACTGTCCAGATTTTGCGGAATGAGATTTTGGGCAATCGCATCGGTGTGAATCCGATAGTTAATTTTACTGAGGCCCCGGGTAAGATTCCATTCAAGCTTCCTGCTTTGGATTTCTTCATCCTTCAGCCGTTGAAACTCCCTGATCAAGAAAAGCTTGAACTCGGCCGACACCCATGAGGCAAATTCAAAGGCAATGTCTTTGTGAGCGTAGGTACCGCCATTGCGGCCAGCCGTACTGCGGATGCCGATGGCTGCAGTTAATTCGATCCATTTATTCGGTGAGAGAGTGAAGCTGTTGAGGCCTGCCTGAACTCTTAAGGTGTCGAATTCGACCCCTTTAAAGTTGGGATTGTTGATTTTTTCCCACAGGCCAATGTACTCGATGGTGGTACGACTACGCATCCAGTTTTTTACTACATCTTTGGGCTCATCCGAATTTTTGACGCGAGCGA
>NZ_JAOTRZ010000286.1 GCF_030247655.1 Trichlorobacter sp.
CCGTGAAGGTGGTCGTACCGTAGGCGCCGGCGTCGTCAGCGCAATTATCGAGTAAGATACAGGATGTGCCAGCAGGCGCTGTCTGCCGTAAAGGTTGCCAGCGCCTTGCTCGCGTCTGAAAAGGAAGAGCGATGAGAGACATCATTACCCTTGCTTGCACCGAGTGTAAGCAAAGAAACTACACCACGACCAAGAATAAAAAGATTACTCCTCAGAAGCTGGAGTTCAGCAAATATTGTCGTTTTTGTCGTAAGCATACCCCCCACAAGGAAACAAAATAGAGGGGTACGACAACAGTTGCAGGCCAGTAGCTCTAATTGGTAGAGCGCCGGTCTCCAAAACCGGATGTTGGGGGTTCGAATCCCTCCTGGCCTGCCATTTATCTAATAGCCTTGAGTGTTGATTCGTCATGCAATTGTATGTCAGGCGCATTTTCGGGAGAGTGTTGTGACGAATGTGAAGACATTTTTCGAGTCAGTAAAACTTGAGCTGAGCAAGGTTACTTGGCCAACTCGCAAGGAAACCGTTGCAACAACCGGTGTCGTGATCCTGATTGTTTTCATGGTATCTATTTACCTCGGTTTGTGTGATGTGGTCCTGTCCAAGCTGATGCGTTTGGTATTGGGATAACAGGAAATTAATTATGAGCCAGAAATGGTATGGCGTACATACATATTCAGGGTATGAAAACAAGGTTCGCCTCAATCTGACCGAGCGGGTCAAGAATGAGAAGATGGAAGATCTTTTTGGTGAAATACTGATCCCATCTGAAACCGTTGTTGAACTTAAGAAAGGCGAGAAGAAGACATCTTCCCGTAAATTCTTTCCTGGCTATATTCTGATCAAAATGGAGCTGACTGACGAAACATGGCACATTGTTAAGGAAACAGCCAAAGTAACCGGTTTCGTCGGTGGTAATACTCCGTTTCCGATTCCTGATGAGGAAGTTAATAAAATCGCTCGCAGGATGGAAGAGGGTGCAGAAAAACCACGCCCTAAAATTGAGTTTGATGTTGGCGAGACCGTTCGTGTGGTTGATGGCCCATTCCTTAATTTTACCGGTGTGGTTGAAGATGTTAAGCCGGATAAAGGTAAGTTGCGTGTGGCTGTTACAATATTCGGTCGTTCAACACCGGTTGAGCTTGAGTTTATGCAAGTAGAGAAGTGCTGACAAAATCCGTCCCTTTTGTAGATGACGGTACGTAATAAAAGGAGTGCATTCCAATGGCTAAGAAGATTACCGGCTACATAAAACTGCAAATTCCTGCAGGCAAGGCTAACCCCTCGCCACCAATTGGTCCTGCTCTTGGTCAGCATGGCGTCAATATCATGGAATTTTGTAAGGCCTTTAACGCTAAGACGCAGGCTGAAGAAGGTACTATTACCCCAGTTGTTATTACGGTTTACGCTGACCGCTCATTTTCGTTCATAACCAAAACCCCCCCGGTTCCGGTTCTGATTAAGAAGACGATTGGTATTGAAAGCGGTTCAAGTGTACCGAATAAGAATAAAGTCGGAAAGCTGACCAAGGCTCAGGTAGAAGAGATTGCAAAGAAAAAAATGCCGGATCTGAACGCGGCCTCTGTTGAAGCAGCCATGCGGACAGTGGAAGGTACTGCTCGTTCCATGGGTGTAGATATTGTTGAGTAATACTGGCTTTTGCCAAGGAAACAGAGTTCAGTAGGAGAGGACGGACATGTCAAAAAGTACTAAAAAACATAGCGCCGCAATGACCAAGATTGACCGTAATTCGGTTTATCCCCTGAAAACAGCGGTCGAAGTGGTAAAAGATACTGCTTACGCCAAATTTGATGAAACCGTTGATGTCGCGGTTAAGTTGGGTGTTGACCCACGCCACGCAGATCAAATGGTTCGTGGTGCTGTTGTTCTTCCCAATGGCTTGGGTAAGAATGTACGTGTACTGGTGTTTGCTAAGGGCGAAAAGGAAAAGGAAGCTCTTGACGCCGGTGCTGACTATGTCGGTGCTGATGACTTGGTTACTAAAATCCAAGAGGGCTGGTTTGACTTTGATACCGCTATTGCAACCCCAGATATGATGGGTGTTGTCGGTAAAATTGGTAAGCTGCTCGGTCCTCGTGGTTTAATGCCTAACCCTAAAGTGGGTACGGTTACTTTTGAGGTTGGACGTGCAGTAAAGGAATCCAAGGCTGGTAAGGTTGAGTTTCGTGTGGAGAAGGCTGGTATTGTCCATGCTCCTATCGGTAAGGTTTCATTTGATGCTGAAAAGCTTCAAGGGAACTTGGTTGCTTTAGTTGAAGCATTGGTAAAGGCCAAGCCTTCTGCTGCAAAAGGCACTTACATCAAGAAAATTTCTCTGTCATCTACGATGGGTCCAGGAATCAATCTTGATATTAGTGATGTAACCGCAAATATTTAAAAGTTTTAGCCAAAGTCACAGACAGCAGGCGCAGTCCGCATAAAGACTAAACAGGTCTGCCTGCCGAGACTTGGGTTCGCAAGTTAACTTGCGCTCCTGACTTTGGCATGGGGATAGCCCCAGAAACCAAAAGAAAGGAGGACGACGCTTGAAAAAATCTGTCAAGCAGGAACAAGTAGCGCTTATGCACGATAAGTTAGTGCGTGCAAAGGCAGTGTTTTTAGCTGATTTCCGCGGAATGAATGTGGATAAGGCAACAACACTTCGTAACGAACTTCGGACTGCCAGCGTTGAGTACAAGGTGTTTAAGAACACCCTGTTTGATATCGCTGCACAAGAAACTGAGGCTGCATGCTTAGCTCCGTATCTTGCCGGCCCAACAGCGGTGGCTATTTCCTATGATGATCCTGTCGGTGCTGCCAAAGTTTTGTCCAAATTCGCCAAAGAATCAAAAGGCGTATTTGTACTTAAGGCTGGTGTGCTTTCCGGCAAGGTTATTGATGTAAACCAGATTCAGGCACTTGCAGATCTCCCATCACGGGAAGTATTGCTTGCCAAGATGCTCGGCTCAATGCAGGCACCAGCTACTAACTTTGTTGGTGTGCTGGCAGCACTGCCCGGCTCACTGGTTCGCGCTCTGGATGCAATCCGGGCAAAAAAAGAAGGCAATTAGAACTTCTCGTTGTATCTATAAACAATTAAACACTCGATACCTATATGGAGGATATCATGGCTGAAATCACTAAGGCAGATGTAGTAG
>NZ_JAOTRZ010000287.1 GCF_030247655.1 Trichlorobacter sp.
GGAAATCTCGTCGGCAGCGTCAGATGTGTAGAAGAGACAGATACTTTGCAGCAGCAGTTGCCTTTTCAAAGCCGGCAGCATAGGCCTTCTCGTTCAGCTCCAGAAATGCCTCAGGCACGCGGGAGAGAACAGCCTTCAAGCCGTTTTCACGGGAGACCACACCGGTCAGCGCAATCATTGCACCCAGGGCAACGATGTTGGCAACGATTTCGCGGCCCACTTCGTTCTTGGCAGTGTTAATGATGTTGAAACCAACCTTTTTGAAACCACCTTCAGGCAACTTGGTAACCAGATCGGTGTCATACAGCAGGATACCGGTATCCTTCAGATCTGCACTATACTTGTCGCAGGCCTCCTGGGTAAGAGCCAGCAGGGCATCAACCTTGGTTGCCTTGGGGTAGTCAACAGGCACATCATCGATGATGACCTCAGACTTGGAAGCACCACCGCGAGCCTCAGGGCCATAGCTCTGGGACTGAACAGCTTGCTTACCTTCATGGATGGAAGCTGCCTCGGCAAGGATGATCCCCGCAGTGATCAGACCTTGTCCGCCGGCGCCGGAAAAACGTAATTCATACCTGGCCATCTATCTTCTCCTTTTTCAGAGTAATTATTACTTGTTGCCGCCAGCACGCTCAATAACCTTAGCGTACTCCTCGCAGTACTCAGGACGCTCAACCTTGTGCAGAACACCGGTCAGCACCTTACCCTGCAGTTGCTCGGCAGTCATCTTCTCGGCAGCCTTCACCGGTACGGCAACTTCCTTCAGACGGTTCATCATCTCAATAACCGACTTGTACTTGTTACGACGACCATAGGTAGTGGGGCAGTCATCCAGGATCTCAACCACAGAGAAGCCTTTGTGCTGAATGGCTTCAGTAATCAGCTTGTCAATCTGGTTGGCATGGAAAGCAGTACCACGGGCAACAAAGCTTGCACCGGCACCGATAGCCAGTTTGGCAATATCGAAGCCTGGGTCAGGGTTGCCGTAGGGAGTGGTGGAAGCCTTGTGGCCAGTAGGCGTACAAGGAGAGAACTGACCACCAGTCATGCCATAGATATAGTTGTTCAGGATGATGTAGGTCATGTTGATGTTACGACGGCAGGCGTGGATGAAGTGGTTACCACCAATGGCAGTACCATCGCCATCGCCGCCAACCAGGATCACGTTCATCTCTGGCTTGGCCATTTTAACACCGGTTGCAAAGGCAGCTGCACGGCCGTGTGCGGTGTGCAGGGTGCAGCAATCAATGTAGCCAGGCAGACGGGAAGCACAACCGATACCGGATACGATGGCGGTCTCTTCCTTCACCAGATTAAGGGTATCCATAGCGCGGATCAGGCCCTTCATAACAATACCGTGGCCGCAACCAGGGCACCAGATATGGGGCAACTTGCCCGGACGGATAAATTTTTCGTAATCAAAAGCCATGGTTACTTAACCTCCTTCATCTTCTCAAGGATCTGCTCGGGGTTGATCGGCTCGCCGTCAACACGGTTGATCCCGAGGATCTGAGCCTTGCCTTGTGCGCAACGCTCTATCTCAAGGCTACACATACCCAAGTTCATCTCAGGTACAATGAAGCCTTTAACCTTGTCGGCCAGGGCCTTGATCTGCTTGTCCGGGAAGGGCCAGAAGGTCTTGATCCGGAACATGCCAACCTTAATCCCCTGCTCACGGGCCTCGTTTACTGCGTAGCGAGCAGAACGGGAGGTGGAGCCATAGGCAACAACACAGATTTCAGCATCGTCAAGCATAAACTCTTCAAACTCAACGATTTCATCAATATTAGCAGTAACCTTACGCACTTGACGCTCTTCCTCAGCCTGGACGTACTCAGCTTTGGTGGTGGGGAAGCCGTCCGGCAGCTTGTTCAGACCGGTTACGTGGAACTTGTAACCGGAACCAAAAGCAGCCAGAGGAGGCACATCACCAAACTTGGTGTCATAAGGCTTATACTCGGAAGGAGGTACTGAAGGGGCAGTACGATCAATTATTTCCAGTTCGCCCGGCTCACGGAATTCAATCCGCTCACGCATGTGAGCAACGATCTCATCAGGCAGTACGTGTACCGGCATACGATACTTCTCTGCCAGGTTAAAAGCACGAACGATCATGTCGTAGGTTTCCTGCACAGAAGCAGGCATCAGGGCGATGGTGGCGTGGTCGCCGTGGGTACCCCATTTTGCGCACATAACGTCAGACTGTGAAGGGCCGGTAGGCATACCGGTTGATGGACCGCCCCGCATAACGTTGTACACAACGCAAGGGATCTCAGCAATACAGCCATAGCCGATCAGTTCCTGTTTCAGGGACAGACCGGGGCCTGAAGTAGAGGTCAGAGCTTTTTGACCAGCCAGTGCACCACCCAACAGGGCAGCCATAGCGCCGATCTCGTCTTCCATTTGAATGAACTTACCGCCTATTTTAGGCAGTTCAATGGACAGCACCTCCGACACTTCGGTGGAGGGGGTAATGGGGTAACCAGCGAAGAACTTGCAACCGGCATACAGTGCGCCGTGGGCAGCTGCCTCGTTACCTTGTAAAAAACCGACTTTTTTTGACACTTTGAAATCCTCCCGTCTTATTATTCGGCGTGAACTTTGATGGCAAAGTCAGGGCAACGCAGTTCGCACTGCATGCACTTGATACACTTGTCCAGATCCTTGACAGAAACGACAAAACCTTTCATTTCAAGAACCTTGGTGGGACAGAACTCCACACAGATGTGGCAGCCCTTACAGTACTTCTCGATAATCTCAATACGTGGCAGCTTCTTTTCTTCAGACATCGGCTCAACTCCTTCTATCCGTATTCGGAGGTGTGAAATAAAGGCTCTTGATGCGGCAAGAGAAGGGCGGCTTATACACCACCCTTCTCTTGCAGGCACTACAGAGCCTGTAAAAGGCGAATTAACCTTTCAGAATGCTGTCAAGGCTGTCAACCAGACCTTTTACTGCTGCAACAGACTTATCCATCATGGCCTGCTCGGTGGCATCCAGCTTGAACTGCAGAATCTTTTCTACGCCGTTTGAACCCAACACTGCAGGTACACCAACATAGTAGCCGTTTACGCCGAACTCACCGTTCAGCAGGCAGCAGGCAGGCAGTACAC
>NZ_JAOTRZ010000007.1 GCF_030247655.1 Trichlorobacter sp.
CTGGGCAATATCCACCTCAACATCAACCAGAATAGCGTCGATACCAACAACGGCGGCGCTCAGGACTTTGGCCAGCATTTAGGCTTCCTTCAGCATGATGAATCCCATCTGACGTCCGGTTTCCCCCCCGTCACGGCGATAGGAAAAGAATAGTTCCTTCTGGCAGCAGACGCAGTTGCCAGAAGTCTGAATGGATGCCGGGGAAAGGCCTGCATCCTCAAGCTGCATCCGGTTTGCAAGGGCAAGATCAAGGCGCCATTTGCCATTTCCAGCAGGTTCAGCTACTGCGTTCCACAGCTCTGCTTGCGCTTTGAAGCCATCCTTTACCGGTTGATCTACTTCGTAGCAGCAGGAGTTAATACAAGGGCCGATTGCTGCCTGTATATCTTTGGCACGGCTACCCAGGACCCGCACCATACCTTCGACGGTTTGCAGGAGAATCCGTGCTGCGGTGCCCTGCCAGCCGGCATGGACTACAGCAATGACTTTCTTGACCGGATCAAAGAGCAGAATCGGCACGCAGTCTGCCACGGTGACCCCGATCATAACACCGGGCTGGTTGGTGATTATGGCGTCTGCCTCTAGACCGGTAAAGTGCGAAAAATCATCGTTGGGTGCATCAATAACCAGAATATCGCTGCCATGGTTCTGACGAACAGTGACGAGGCGCTCCTGCTGGATACCAAAGGCGCGGGTCAGCAGGCTGCGATTGCCTTCGATGTTGTGGGGTGAATCATCCGTATTCATTCCGAGGTTAAGCGAGTTATAGGGGGGGCGTGAGATCCCTTCATGCCGGGTTGTAAACCCCTGGATAGTTACGGGAGAAGCGGTCTCAAAGTTGGGCGCCAGATAGTGAATGCGTCCAATGCGGGTTGTTTCCATTTGAAATTCCTTTGCCTTTCAAGGCTTATTACGGTTTAATGCCTGCTGTCGACGGTGCCACCAAACGTAGCATGCCACCAGTCCGCAACTGGCAAGGATAACCCAGACCAGTGCGCGATGGGACCAGGCCACAACAAGCTCCTGATTCTGGCCGATGGCGTAGCCGATCCAGGTCAGGATACTGCACCAGAGACCGGCTCCCAGCAGGGTGTAGAGAGAAAAACGCAGGTGATTCATGCCGGCCACGCCAGCCGGAATGGAGATCAGATGTCGAATTACCGGTAGTAGACGCCCAATAAAGGTTGATATCTCGCCATGTTGTAGAAAAAAAGCCTCAACACGCTGAAATTTATCAGGCGGAATCAGTACATAGCGGCCATATTTAAGAATCAGGGGGCGTCCCAGATAATGGGCGGCATAGTAATTGGCGTAGGCCCCGGCCAGACTGCCAAAGGTGCCGGCCAGGATTGTCGGCAGCCAAGCCATCCGACCCTGGTGAATTAAATAGCCTGCCGGTGGCATCACCAGCTCGCTGGGGACAGGGATGATGGAACTTTCCATGGCCATCAGCAGGAAGATACCGGGGTAGCCCATCGCTCCGATGGTTTCGAGTAGCCAGTGAATCAGCGAGTGCAGCATGGCGTTCCTTTACTGAGCAAAATGCACCTCTTTATACCTTAAAAATACGGGCGTTACAACCGCCCCACGAAGGGAGCTTTTCAATGAGGATCAGGTTTATTGTTTTGCTGCTTGTTGCACCATTGCTGTTTGGGGGATGCGCTGCCTATAAAAACATGAAAAGCCAGGAAAATTGCGACAAGATGATCAAGGATTACAGTCGCATGGTCCGGTGGAATGAGGCGGAAAAGGTTGGCTTTGTCTTTGTTACCCCAAAGCAGCGCCCTGCTTTTGATAAGACTGCAGAATCAATACGTCGCCGTGGCGTGTCTATGGTTGATTACCGTATTCTGGCCAAGCAGTGCATGACTGAGAAGAAGAAGGCAGAGGCCACGGTGGAATTTGACTATTATGTCCTTCCTGATAATCGTCTTAAAACCATCACTGATCATCAAACCTGGGTTTTGCTGGAGGAAAATCCACTTGAGCCTGAAGCAGGCGAAGGCTGGAAGATAACCTCTCCCCTGCCTGAGTTCAAGTAGCGCCAGCAATGGCCGGGCTGTCAGCACAGGTTGGAGCTTTTCTTGAATTTCTGGCAACACAGCGGAATGCCTCGCCCCATACCGTTGCTGCATACCGTAATGATCTGAACGGTTTTACCTCATTTGTCCGGCAGGAGCGTGGCGACAGCAGTGATGCGTCTGCGGTTGACCATCTGTTGCTGCGACTCTATCTGGCCCGTTTAAGTGGTGCCGGTAACCTTCGGCAAGGACAGTACGCAAAGAGTAGTATTGGGCGCAAGTTGGCAGCTATTCGAGCTTTTTTTGCCTGGTTGGTACGGACCAAGCAGCTTGAGGTCAATCCTGCCGAGCTGATTGCCACCCCCAAGCGCGAACAACGGCTTCCTTTTCACTTGAATATCGACCAGATCGTCACTCTGGTGGAGGCCCCTCCTCAACTGGCGGGTGATGAACAGTGTAAAAATAGAGATACGGCTGTTCTTGAACTGCTCTACTCAAGCGGTTTACGTGTTTCTGAACTAACCGGTCTGAATATCGCCGACCTTGACCGCTCCAGTGGTATGGTGCGAGTGCTGGGAAAAGGGAGCAAGGAGCGGATCGTGCCGGTAGGCGCAGCAGCACTGGTTGCCTTGGAGCGCTATCTGGCAGAGCGGGAGCGTGCAGATGATGAATCTCCGCTTTTTCTCGGCAGTCGTGGTGGCCGGATCAACCGTAGGGCTGTTGCAGAGTTGGTAAAGCGGTGGTCGCAGCCAATAGCAACCTTTAAGTCTGTCTCACCCCATACCTTACGCCACACCTTTGCTACTCACCTGCTTGAGGCAGGAGCTGATCTGCGCTCAATCCAGGAGCTGCTGGGGCATTCTTCGTTGTCGACCACGCAGAAATATACCCATGTTGGGATTGATCAGTTGCTGAAGGTGTATGACAAGGCCCATCCCCGCGCCCACGAACAAGAAAAGGGAGGCGACTAGTCACCTCCCTTGCTGTATTTGCATCATGTAGTGTTCTGCTAAGCCAGTTCGATGGTAATCTTGGCTCCCTCTTCCACCTTCAGCTTGCGTTCAATACCTGGTCCAACCACCAGTGCATTATCATACTGCATTTCAACATCATTGATAATCATGACCGGAAAGATGCCCCCACCGCCTGCATCAGTGGTGACCTTGAATTTTTTACTGGATTTCCCGAAAAAGTTGCTGATATGTTTGGCTGTTGCCTGACTGACGGCAACCATACCCAGCTGATCAAAACTGCTGCTGACATCACCTTTCTGAAGATGGGCAATTCGCAACATCATACCTTCAGTGCCATTGGCAGTCGTTGCTGCTACAACCGGTGCATCACCAGGTTTAGGGAGCAACTGCTCCAGCTTGCGCAGTGCAAGATTAAGGGTAATGTTCACCATGGATGTGTTGACGTTTTTTGAGCAGAGTACGCTGATATACGCGCCGGCTAAAGGTCTGACAATCAGCCGGCCTTCGGCAAAGCGTAGTTCCATGGAGGACATGGTTTGAGAGATCTGAAGCGCGTGCAGACAATCAAGAATAGTTCCAGCAGCCGTTCCCAACTGTTTTTCGTCCAGTATTAATGGGCAGGCAGCAGCTAGAATCTTACCCTGATTATTATAGATAGAGCTTCCGATTACGCCATCTATTGCGGTTATTTGTTGCAGGATAGTCTGCATGAACCCCTACCTTCCCGGTACCAGAGCGGTCCTGATTTCAGCTTCAACGGCATCCAGTTTGTTGCCTGCAGCCACGGCAATACCCAGATAATGCTGTTTTGAGTCATACATCAAGAGGTCAAAATGTTGGGTTTGAACAGCAGCGGACTTAAGTTCCCCCAAGCCAAGAAAATCTCCCAGTGTGTTGCCTGATTGGGCCAGGAAGAGGGTTTTGGCAGCCAGTGCCTCGGCCTCCATGCTGTCATCCTGGATCGGATGGCCCTGTTTGTCCAGCAGCACGGCATAGGTAACGGCATCAATTTGCATGACCCTGGCGGCTGCAGCGCTCATGGTTCGTTGCGGGCTTGCCGGGTCAGCCGGGCGCGGTTCTTTACGGCGTTCACTGGTTTCAATCACATCCGCAAATGATTCTTCAGGAACAGCAGTTAAAGCGGCATTGTTTTCTTCATCCATCCGGCGATGTGCTTCCAGCAGGAGAAAGTTAAGGCTGCAGTGGATGGTGCAGACGTTGGTGGTCATCTCGGGTGCGAGGCTGAAGTTGCCGCCGGGCCATTTGAGAATTTGGTAGATGGCATCTTCACCACTGAAAGAGGCCTGCTCGGCATGGATAATTTCACCATCGACAAAATAGATCGCGCCACGGTGGTCCAAATACTCCACCGTAATACAGCCTGAATATCGATTATGTCCCTTGATCTGGATGACGTCGGCGAGCGAAAGACCGGCAATCTCACCCTGGAAGCCGCTAACTGCTTCTGCCATGAATGAACTCCCGTGTGGAATATGCCCTGGATAGAAGAGCGGATATCATGAATTTGAGATCTTACGCACTTTATTGGCTAAGCGCAAGGAGGAATTTTGTTGTGAAATCTGACAGAGAGAAATAAAAAACCCCGCCGGTTTTCCGGCGGGGTAGATTCACAACTATTCAAAATTTCAACTATTCGCAGAGGTCAACTTTAACGTCCCAGTTTTTCAGTTTCATGGTGCCGTTTTTCTCAAGGTTAAGGTGCATCTTGAAGGCGCGATCCCACAGCTGTGGCTCGTGACCAACCTTGCGCTTGAGGCAGTCTGCTTCAGCAATGTTCAGGTACTCGGTCAGCTGATCCTTGTAGTCCGGGTGTGCGCACTTCTCAATGATGCGACGTGCACGCTCTTTCGGTGCCATACCGCGCAGGTCAGCCAGGCCCTGCTCGGTAATAACGCAGTCAAGGTCATGCTCGGTGTGGTCGATGTGTGAGCAGTGTGGCACCACGCAGGAGATACCGGTTGGATCAGTCTTGCTTGGACGGCTTGAAGGGGTATGCATCATCTTCAGGAAGCCGTTACGCAGGAAGTCGCCGGAGCCGCCCAGGCCGTTGATCATACGGGTACCACCAACCAGGGTGGAGTTGGCGTGTGCGTAGATATCGATCTCAACCGGGGTGTTCATGGCGATACAACCCAGACGACGGATCGGCTCAGGTGCGTTGGAGATGGAGAGCGGACGCAAGGTACACTTATCAAAATACTTATCCCAGTTAGCAAAGAAGCGTGGGAAGCCTTCGGTCTCTGACAGTGACAATGAACAGGCAGAAGCTGCGTCACACTTGCCGGAGTCAAACAGATCCAGGATAGTATCCTGCAGAACTTCGGTGAATACAGTCAGGTTCTGGAAGGGACCTTTTGCCAGGCCGCCGATAACAGCGTTGGCAATGGAACCAACGCCGGACTGAATTGGCAGCAGGTTCTTGGGCAGACGGCCAGCCTTTACTTCGTGGGTAAAGAAGTCAATGATGTGGTTGGCAATTGCGTCGGAGGTGTCATCCATCTCGGCAAAGGCACGACCCTTGTCACGCAGTTTGGACTCAACCACAGCAATGATCTTGCTTGGATCGCAAGGAACATAGGTGGTGCCAACACGGTCAGCTGTCTTCTGGATATTAATAACCTGACGGTTTGGTGGGTTGTCGCAAACAATGATGTCGTGGATACCCTCGAAAGATGGCTGTCCGGTGTTTACTTCAACGATGATTCTGTCGCACTGCATAAGAATCTCAGGGATGACGCCGCAGGAGGTTGTAGGAACCAGGCCACCGTCTTCTGTAATAGCAGATACTTCGATGATAGCCAGATCAAGACGGCCAGTTTCTGAATCCTTGGTGTAGAAACCATAGCCCAGATCCTGAGCAAATAGGGAAAGGTGCTTGTCGCCCATCCGGATGCGGCCGGCGTTGATACCGGCAGCGATGTCCTTACCGGTTTGATACGGCCAGCGACGGTCGATCATGTCGTTGATTGCCCAACGGTTTTCTGTCTCGGCACCAACTGAGGCACCGATGAACAGGTTGAACTTCAGCTTGCCTTGCAGATTATTTTTCTCAACATGCTCAGCCAAGGCAATAGGAACCATCTTCGGGTAACCAGCCGGAGTAAAGCCCGACCAGCCCAGGTTCATACCGTTTTTGAAGTACTCGATGCACTGCTCAGCGGTCTTTACCTTGTCCAACAGTGATTTGCAGCGAACGCGGTCTTGCAAAGTTCCGTACTCTGACATCTTACTACCTCCTGTTTTGTTTTTGTGTCTACACAGCGTCGAAGCATGAACGCAACGGCGAATAAAGCTAATAAAAAATGTGTAAAATCAGCTTATTGTAAAAATGTTGGCTGGCTTACACTAAAGTAGAACCGGATTTTACTTAAGCGGGTTCCCAGAGTCAAGGCAATTTATTCGGTTTTTCGCATGACGTTGTCAGTCAGGATAGATTACCTGCAGCAACGACAACCCTTGAGGGGGGGCGGTTACCCCGCCACGCTGGCGGTCTGGCTCTGCCAGCAGGCTGGCAACATGCTCTGGCGCAAAACGCCCTCGCCCCACATCCACCAACGTACCAGCCATGATCCGCACCATATATTTAAGAAATCCACCACCAGTGACATCGATGGTGATGAACGGGCCATTCTGGTTGATACACACCGCATCAATTCTACGGCGGCTGGTGACCGCGCTGCAGTTGGCACCACGGAATGCAGCAAAATCATGTTCACCCACAAAATAGGCTGCCGCCTGTTGCATCGCCTTCAGATCAAGCGTATCCCGCACCTGCCATGAGGTGCGGTGGTTCAGTGGGCTGCGGACAGGACAATTATAAATAGTGTAGCGGTAGGTCTTGCTACGGGCACCGCCGATGGCCCGAAAACCGGCAGGCACCTCTTCGGCAGACTGAATCGCGATATCGTACGGCAGATGGGTATTGACACCATCCACAAACGCCTTAAGCGGAACCGTTGATTCAGTGCGGAAGACAGCTGGCATGGCAACGGCATGCACACCGGCATCGGTGCGACCGGAGGATTGCACCCGCACCCGCTTCCCAAGGATTTTGGCCAAGGCTAACTCAACTGTTTCCTGGATGGTGGGACCGTTGGTCTGTTCCTGCCAGCCGCAGTAGTTGGTGCCGTCATATTGGATGATCAGTTTAATGGTGCGCATAGCTTTCTTTTGCCACAGAGGGCACAACGAGACAAAGAGCTGCATAAAGCAAGAAAGGATAGCGTAACAAAAACACCCCCGGATCAAGAAAGATAGGGGGTGTTTCTTTGTGTTCTATGCGTTCTTTGCGGCTATTATTTTTCCAGCAGAATCCGCAGCATCCTGCGCAGCGGCTCTGCCGCACCCCACAGCAACTGATCGCCGCAGGTGAAGGCCTGGACGTACTGTGGTCCCATCTTCATCTTACGCACCCGACCAACCGGCACGGTCAGGGTGCCGGAAACCGCAGCAGGTGTCAGACCGGCCAGGGAGTCGGCCTTGTTGTTGGGGATCAGCTTGACCCACTGGTTGTCGTTGGCAATCAACGACTCAATCTCGGCCAACGGCAGATCCTTGTTCAGCTTGATGGTGATGGCCTGGCTGTGGCAGCGCATGGCGCCGACCCGTACACAGATGCCGTCCACCGGGATCGGGCTGCTGGTGCCCAGGATTTTGTTGGTCTCCTGAAACCCTTTCAGCTCTTCACGGCTCTGTCCATCTTCAACTTCACGGTCAATCCAGGGCAGTACGTTGCCTGCCAGCGGGAAGCCGAACTCCTTGGTGGGCATGGAGCCATCCCGCAGGGTTTCAGTCACTTTTTTGTCGATCTCCAGAATGGCAGAACCGGCATCCTTGAGTTCTTCAGCCACCACGCCGTTCAAGGTACCCATCTGAGCCAGCAGTTCCCGCATATTGGGTGCTCCGGCGCCGGAGGCTGCCTGATAGGTCATGGAGGAGATCCACTCCACCAGCCCGGCCTTGAACAGGCCGCCAAGGCCCATCAGCATCAGGCTGACCGTACAGTTGCCGCCAATAAAGTCTTTCTGGCCGTTGGCCAGGGCCTTGTCGATCACGTTGCGGTTGATCGGGTCAAGGATGATCACGGCATTGTCTTCCATCCGCAGGGTTGAGGCCGCGTCAATCCAGTAACCGTTCCAGCCCTGCTTGCGCAGTTCAGGATGGACTGCCTTGGTGTAATCGCCCCCCTGGCAGGTGATGATCACATCCAGTTTTTTCAGCTCTTCAATATCATCGGCCTTTTTCAGGGTGCCAGCACCCATCGGGGCAGGTTGACCTGCCTGTGAGGTAGTGAAAAAGACCGGCTCAAAACCGAGGGCAAAGTCGTTCTCCTCCTGCATCCGCTGCATAAGGACCGAGCCGACCATGCCGCGCCATCCAACAATACCTACTTTCATATGCGAAATCCTTTCGTGTTTAGAATAAAGTCCAAATCAAAAGAATTGGCACGCGGATCAAATCTGATTTATACAGATTTTCACGGATTTAACCCAAATAGAATAAAATCTGCGTAAATCCGCTAAATCAGCGTCATCCGCGGGCTGTTCAGGGTGCTGTATTACCCCAGAGCGGCGATAATAGCGTCGCCCATTTCTTTGGTGTTGACGAGTTTTTCACCCGACTTGCTCTGGAAGATGTCGCGGGTACGGTAGCCCTGATCCAGAACGGTCTCCACAGCGGTATCAATTGCGTCAGCCGCCTCAACCATGCCACAGGAGAACTTGAGCATCATGGCAGCGGACAGAATCTGGGCGATCGGGTTGGCAATCCCCTGGCCAGCAATGTCCGGGGCTGAGCCGCCGGAGGGTTCATACATGCCAAAGGTGCCTTCAGCCAGAGAGGCGGAGGGCAGCATGCCCAGAGAACCGGTCAGCATGGCTGCTTCGTCGGAGAGGATATCGCCGAACATGTTTTCGCACAGGATAACATCAAATTGCTTGGGCCACTTGACCAGTTGCATGGCAGCGTTATCCACATACATGTGGGACAGCTCTACATCAGGGTACTGCTTGGCAATATCAATCACCACTTCACGCCAGAGTACGGAAGAGGAAAGCACATTGGCCTTGTCAATGGAACAGACCTTTTTGCCCCGCTTCTGGGCAGCCAGAAAGGCAACATGGGTGATCCGCTCGATCTCCGGTACGCTGTACTTCATGGTGTCGATGCCGATCCGGTTACGGCCTTCGCCTTCAATCCCCTTGGGCTGGGAGAAGTAGATGCCGCCGGTCAGTTCACGAATCACCAGCACGTTGAAGCCGCCGCCAATAACTTCCTCTTTCAGTGAGGAAGCACCGGTCAGTGACGGGAAGATGATGGCTGGACGGAGGTTGGCGTAAAGACCAAAAATCTTGCGCAGTGGCAGCAGGGCGCCCCGCTCCGGCTGCTCGTCAGGGGGCAGGGTTTCCCACTTGGGGCCGCCCACCGAGCCGAACAGGATCGCGTCGGATGCCTTGCAGATATCAATGGTGGTCTGGGGCAGTGCCTTGCCCTCATTGTCAATCCCGGCACCGCCCACATTGGCAAAGGTGCCCTCAAAGGTTACATTGTATTTCTGGCCGATTACGTCAAGTACCCTGGTTGCCTCAGCCATTACCTCTGGTCCGATGCCGTCTCCCGGCAGGACCGCAATTTTAAAAGTCTTCGCCATGTTCCACCCCCCTGTCAAAAAAGTGCGCTACCTTACTGTATACATTAGATGTTTGTCAATCATCACGGAAAAGGGGCGATCTCATCGGAGACCGCCCCTTACAATAAACCTCAGGGTTGACGGCTCCGGTTACAGGCCGGCCTTCTGTTTGAGGATCTCTGCCTTATCGGTTTTCTCCCAAGTAAATTCAGGCAATTCACGGCCAAAGTGACCATAGGCAGCGGTCTTCTGGTAGATCGGACGCAGCAGGTCAAGCTGCTCGGTGATGGCGCGGGGACGCATGTCGAAGACTTCCCGTACCAGTTCTGACAGACGGTGCTCGGACACCACGCCGGTGCCAAAGGCATTGACCATGATCGATACCGGTTCTGCCACGCCAATGGCATAGGCCACCTGAACTTCGCAACGCTCACACAGGCCGGCAGCCACCAGGTTTTTGGCCACATAGCGGCCCATGTAGGCAGCAGAGCGGTCAACCTTGGAAGGATCCTTGCCGGAGAAGGCACCGCCGCCGTGACGGCCCATGCCACCATAGGTATCCACGATGATCTTGCGCCCGGTCAGACCGCAGTCGCCCATGGGGCCACCCACCACAAAACGGCCAGTGGGGTTGATGAAGAAACGGGTCTGTTCATCCATCAGATTTGCCGGGATTACCTTGCGAACAACTTCATCCATGACCCCTTCCACAATGGTTTCATGGGTTACATCAGGGGTGTGCTGGGTTGAGATAACCACGGTGTTAACCCGTACCGGCTTGCCGTTGTCATACTCAACCGAAACCTGTGACTTTGCATCAGGACGCAGAAACTTCAGCAGGCCGGACTTGCGGACATCAGCCAGACGTTTGACCAGTTGATGGGAAAGCTGGATCGGCATCGGCATCAGTTCAGGGGTTTCGTTGCAGGCATAGCCGAACATGAGACCCTGGTCACCGGCTCCCTGCTCCTTGAACATCCCTTCGCCTTCGGTGACGCCCTGGGAGATGTCCGGGGACTGGCGGTCAAGGGAAACCAGTACTGAGCAGGTCTCATAGTCAAAGCCGGTTTCAGAACCGCAGTAGCCGATCTCCTTGATGGTGTTACGAACAACCTCGGCATAGTTCACCACAGCGCTGGTGGTGATTTCGCCGGCAATCACCGCCATGCCGGTGGTCACCATGGTCTCGCAGGCCACGCGGGCCTTGGGGTCCTGGGCCAGGATGGCGTCCAGGATGCTGTCGGAGATCTGGTCAGCCATTTTGTCAGGGTGACCTTCGGATACGGATTCAGAGGTAAAGATAAATTTTTCAGCCATCTGTTGAAACTCCTTTTACGTAAAATAGAGGTTGTTGCCAGACAAAACTAATTCTCGTTAAAGCGTTTTATTGATCTTCAGCATCAGCATGCTGCCTGCTGCGGTGGCGGATATACAGCTGCCCGCCCAGGTCAAACAGCACCAGCGCAGTAACCAGCAGCAGCAACGGCCCGTTGTAGCGGAAAAAGGCAAAGCAGTTGAAAAACATATACAGCAGCACCACGCCGGTCAGCAGCTTACGGACACTGCCGACACCTGATTCAGCTGCCTCGGGATCGCCGCCACCGGCCTGAAACAGCAGTGGTGCCAGATGGTAGCCCACCGAGGCATCCACCAGTACCAGCAGGATATTAGCCACAAACAGCGGCAGTAACAGGGTATCCATCTCCATCAACAATCGCCTTCAGCAGTGATGTAATCCGGTGGCAAGTCGCAGCCGGACGGAATCTGAAACGGTACCGGGTAGCGGATACCGGCCTTGTGGGTGGCTGCCAGCCCTTCTGCAGTCCGCTCCAACCAGGCAAACGGAATGCCGATGCACAGCTCGTGATCCTGGGTCATGCCAAAGCGGCGATCACCCAGACAGGGGATCTCCACCGTGGGTTCACCGGTCAAGGCAACCTGGGCCACGGCCCGGGAACAGACCCCGGCATCACCGGAACTCTTCATGGTAAACTCGCCCCCCTGCTGAAACAGGAAGGCCTGCACAAAGCGCATGGCCTGGGCCGAATTGACGTACAACACCACCAGATCAGGAATCATCCCTTCCACCGGGCGGGCCAGGGGATAGGTCAGGAGCCCTTGCACATCAGGGGCCAGTCGAGGCATTGACTGCTGCATGGCAGCGGCTGCAGCCTGATCTTTCTGATAGATACCGTTGTTGACCGAACCATCCAGCACCCGTTGCGGCGGATCAATCAGACCGACACAACCGGCACCCAGTACGCAATGGGCGGTATGCTTGTCAGCCCAGGTGGACCAGCCATACATCCGGCTGTAGGCGATCTGCTGGCAGACGGTCAGGCGCTGCCCCTTGACCCGGATCTTCTTGCCTGCAATCAGGGTAAGGTCTTTGACAATGGTGACGCCAACCGGTTGTGTGACCGGATTTACGGTCTCTTTGACAACGGCAAGAAAATGCTCAAGCTGTTCCATGGTCATGACCTCCCTGGTGCTGGACTGGTGCTATTGTTTCTGGCGTGCCCGTGCCCGGCGCGATCCCGGCTGGGTGTTGCCTGCGCCACGGGTTAGCGGCTTTTCGTGCGCTTTTTGCGGATTGGCAATGCTGACCGTGATGACCCGATTCTCCATCAAGGCGCCATCCAGGCATTCAATCGCTTCCTGGAGCTGCGCTTCATCAGCCATCCGCACGTAACCGCAGCCTTTGGACTTGCCGGTTTCCGGGTCAGTGATGATATGTACCGAGGTGACCGTACCGGCCACGCTGAACATCTTGCGCAGATCCTCGGTCGTTGCTTCATAGGGCAGATGCCCCACATATAATTCTTTAGCCATCTGCTGGTCCCTCTTTCAATCCGGTTCTGTCAGCTGTTCCCACTGCTGCAGTTGTTGCATCGCCTCTGCAGCGGTTGCGCCGCACATCTCCCGGCCTGGCTGCAGACTGCTGCAGACCGCCGGACGTTCCGGTCTGCCAAAGATACGGCAACGGCCTTCCGGCGTCAACTGAACACAGCGGATTCCAGCCGATTTTCCTTCCGGCATCCCCGGAATGGCAGAGCTGATGGAGGGGGCAATACAGCAGGCAGCACAGCCAGACCGGCACTCCATGGGGCTATTTTTCCAGCGGCAGTCCGGCCTGACGCCAGCCGGGCATATCACCATCAAGATAGGCTATCCTGCTGTAACCTCGCTTGGCAAGCATGGAGCCAACCATTTCAGCCCGCGCCCCGGATTCACAGTATAACACCAGTTGCGTCTGCTTGTCCTGCGGCAGTGAGCCGGTCATTCTGAACAGCACCTTCCAGAACGGCAGCAGCAGGGCACCGGGAACATGCCCCATGCGGTACTCCATACCACTGCGTATATCCAGTACCGTGGGGGGTGTTTTTGATTTTAACTGTTTGTGTAGTTCTTTTGCATTCATCGGTTGTTCTGCTCCGTTGCGGCTATGGTCGGCCTGTGGTGGCAAACCAGATCCCGGCCCCCATACTTAGTCCAATATCACGGTGGCCCAGATAATCACTTTGCACCCGTAATCCGTTTTCAAGCAGAGACATGCTGACTTCAACCTTGTTAAAGGCATCATAGCGGTTGCGGTCTCCCACCACCAGCAATACAGCGGCAGGCAGTTGGCGCAGCTTCAGGTACAGTTCTGAAATATTTTTCAGGTTGTCCGGAAAAAAGTCCTCCACCGGGTCCAGCACAATCAGCTTGCATTTGAAGTAGGTGCAGAACTGGTGCAGGTAGGCGTAGGTCTTGGTCATGCTGCCGGAGACGTCGATCAGGTGCGGCGATACACCGTAGCATTCATCAAAGAGCGAGATATGGCTGAAATTGTCCAGATCCTGCTCAATCCGCTCCCCCAGTTCCGGTGTTGATTTCGACCACTCCCGGGTCAACCGTTTAAACCTGCGATGGCAGTCTTCGTCCGTATCCCGGGCATTTATGTACAGTACCTTGCCGGACTGCAGGCAACGGAACTGCTCCAGAAACGGCAGGTCAAAGGCTACCGACATGGCGAGCTGCATTGCCAGAGTGGTTTTGCCATAGACGTTGTTGGTCTGCAAAGAGACCAGGGAATTAGCTGGGATAACATCCTCTACCAGATATTCTTCCGGCTTCGGCTTGACAAACTCACGTTCCTGCCACGCCTTGATCCCCAATTTTGTAGCAAAAGGGTTCTCTTCAATCTTCAGGTTGGATGCGATCGTCATGGATTTATACCTGAAAAGCGCTTTCCTGTTTTGAGAAAGGGGGGCGACTGCTTCCAGACGCCCCACCGGACAGTTACTGTTTAGTAGCGGTAATGCTCCGCCTTGTACGGGCCTTCCATCGGCACGCCGATGTAGTCAGCCTGCTCCTTGGTCAATACCGACAGCTGGGCATTCAGTTTCTTCAGTTGCAGTCGGGCCACCTTTTCATCCAGGTGCTTGGGCAGTACATAGACACCGGTGGGGTACTTGCCCGGATTGCAGAAGATCTCGATCTGGGCAATGGTCTGGTTGGCAAAGGAGGAGGACATGACATAGCTGGGGTGGCCGGTGGCGCAGCCCAGGTTGACCAGACGGCCTTTAGCCAGCAGGATAATCCGGTTACCGGATGGCAGGATGATATGATCCACCTGGGGCTTGATTTCTTCCCACTGATACTGCTCCATGGCAGCAACTTCAATCTCGTTGTCAAAGTGGCCGATGTTGCAGACAATGGCCTGATCCTTCATCTTCAGCATATGCTCATGGGTAATGACGTGGTAGTTGCCGGTGCAGGTAACAAAGATATCTGCCTTGTCAGCAGCATACTCCATGGTCACCACGCGGTAGCCTTCCATGGCAGCCTGCAGGGCGCAGATCGGGTCAACCTCGGTCACCCAGACCTGGGCAGACAGGGCGCGCATGGCCTGGGCAGAGCCCTTGCCCACATCGCCGTAACCACAGATCAGGGCTACTTTGCCGGCGATCATAACGTCGGTGGCACGCTTGATGCCGTCCACCAGCGATTCGCGGCATCCATAGAGGTTGTCAAACTTGGATTTGGTAACGGAATCGTTCACATTGATCGCCGGGAAGGCCAGCTCACCACGCTCATGCATCTGATACAGGCGGTGGACGCCGGTGGTGGTCTCTTCGGTTACTCCCTTGATCTGAGCCAGGCGGACCGAGTACCAGGTTGGATCAACAGCCAGCTTGGCCTTGATGGCAGCAAACAGGATGGTCTCTTCTTCAGAGCCGGGGTTGCTCAGAACGCTGGCATCCTTTTCAGCCCTGGCGCCGATATGCAGCAACAGTGTCGCGTCACCGCCGTCATCCAGGATCATGTTGGAGAATCCGCCATCAGCCCATTCAAAGATCTTGTGGGTGTAGTCCCAGTAATCGATCAGAGATTCGCCTTTAACGGCAAAAACCGGAACGCCGGAGGCGGCAATAGCAGCTGCAGCATGGTCCTGGGTAGAGAAGATGTTACATGATGCCCAGCGCACCTGGGCACCCAGTGCAACCAGCGTTTCGATCAGCACAGCGGTCTGGATGGTCATATGCAGTGAACCGGTAATTCGGGCACCTTTCAGCGGCTGGCTGGCAGCATATTCGTCACGAATAGCCATCAGGCCCGGCATTTCGGTCTCGGCTATTTTAATCTCTTTACGGCCCCAGTCTGCCAGGCCAAGGTCAGCTACGATGTAATCAGTTCCCATGTTCATTCTCCTTTGTTGGTGTGTACGCCTGTATCAACAGCACCGCTTCCTGGCCTTGCAGGGGCGGTACCTGTGCAATGGCAACCGTGCCAAAATCTGCTTCTTTCAGCCAGTGCCGTAACTCTTCTTCTTCAAATCCCAACCATTGATCCGCCAGTTGCTCGCGGGCCAGTTCACGTTCATGGCGGGCCAGATCTGCCAGCAGCATCGATCCGCCACCCACCAGCACCCTCTTTATCTCTGCCAACACCGAAGGCGGATCAGCCGCGTGGTGCAGCACCATGTTCAGGATGGCGCAATCAACGGAGTGGTCCGGTAGAGGCAGATGGTTCATCTCCCCCAGCCGCAGGTCAACCCCTGCAATGCCGGATGCATCCAGCCTGCGGCGGGCCTCATCCAGCATGGCCGGAGAATGGTCAACCCCGATCACGGAACAGGCCTTTTGAATCAGGGATGGCAGCAGGCCACCGGTACCAAGCCCGATCTCCACCACCTGTTGTCCTTGTGGTATCAGCGCCAGCAACTGCTCCCGGTAGTCCGGCACCGGCAGCAGGGTCCGGGCCAGATTATCCCACTGGCGGGCATGCTGATCAAAAAACTGCCGACTGCGCTGACGGCGGGCTTCAAGCACCGCGGCAATCTGTGCCAGATCTTTTTCCCGCTCCGGCAGGGTCTCCAGCTCCTGCTCCAACACCGGCCTGATGGCGTGGAAAAAGGGCGACTCACTGCTGGCGCGATAGTAGCTCCAGGTCCCCTGGCGTTTAACCAACAGTACACCCACCTCAGTCAGGATCTTGAGGTGTCGTGAGATGCGGGACTGGCCCATTGCAAGGATGGCGGTCAACTCCTGCACGGTAAATTCACCACGCAGCAGGATCGCCACCAGACGCAGACGACAAGGGTCAGCAAGAGCTTTGAGAACATCAAGAAGCATAGATCTGTTTTCCTGAAAAACTTAAATCAACTTTTCTTGATATAGCAACTGACCTGCTGCTGAGTCAACAAAAATCAGAGCACTGACTTGTTATTCAAGCTTAGGGATGGATTTTTAATCACAGAACAGGTGGTAAAGCCGCCAGGCTGTGATTATAGTAAAAATATGGATGCTCAGAATGAAACCGTAAGCGCCCAACGGGACGTATGGTTGCCCCTTGCCCCTGCTGCAGTCGGCATGGTGGAACAACAGGTAAAGCCTGTCTGGCTGCTGGTGCTGTCGGCCAGGGGAATTCCGTATCGGTTAGCCCCTGATCAGTCAGAGATGCAGCTACTGGTGCCGGAAGAACACCTGCATGCTGCCATCTATGAATTGCAATGCTATGAAACAGAAAATCGCAACTGGCCTCCTCCGTCAACACCCACCCGTGAGTTGGATCAAAGCGTACTGGCAACACTCTCCATTCTGATCCTGCTGGCGGCCTTCCACAACTTTGTCCGCGCAGACCTTATTATGATCAACGGGGTACTACCGGACTGGTTCAGCCTCGGGATGGTACAGGCAGGCAGCATCAGGGCAGGGGAGTGGTGGCGGCTGATCACCGCCTTGACCCTGCATGCCGACCTGCCGCACCTGCTGGGTAATCTTGCTGTTGGCGGGCTTTTTGTTTTCCTGCTCTGCCGGGAATGGGGAACCGGCCTGTCCTGGCTGCTGACACTGCTGGCCGGCCTGCTGGGTAACCTTGCCAATGTGTTCCTGCAACCAGCCGCCCACAATTCAGTGGGGGCCTCAACAGCGGTCTTTGGTGTGGTGGGAATCCTGGCAGGGGTACGTGTCATCAGGCACCGTCAGCACCAGCAGTACCGCTGGTCCTTGCCGGTAGCCGGAGCAGTGGCGCTGTTGGTGATACTTGGCTCAGAAGGAAAGAATACCGATCTTGGGGCGCATCTGTTCGGGCTTGTGTCCGGCATACCGCTGGGTGTGTCTGTTGAACTGCTGATCAGCCGGTTTGGTCCTGTACCTCGCCTGGCAAACCTGCTGCTGGGGTTGCTGAGTATGGTTTGTGTGGCAGGGGCGTGGTGGCTGGCGTTAAGCTGACGGGAAGCTCAGGGGTACAAGCCAGGCAGCAACCTGAAGATTGTCGGCCCCAGCTGGCCACCGCCTTGCTCAAACCTGCAACTATAGCAGGGTCTGCTGAAATATCTCAGTGCGTGCTGATACTTTTGCTGCCATCCGCATGTTTAAAATTTGCTTCCTGCCTTGCATGGCGGGCCAGCTCACAAAGGCCGATCTCCCTCATGTGCGGTGACTCCATCTGTGACAACAGAGTTGATAACTCCAGCCACTCATGCCGGATAGGGATTTCCGGAAGATGTTCATTGCGTAGTCGTTCTGCGATTGCGGCAAAATAGGCCTCATTTTTTTGCATGGCTGTGTCCTTTATATCGGTTTTAGGCTGTTTCCTCAACAGGCTGCTGAAATGGTGCTAATGACACCTCTAACGGTTCTGTGTCCCAGGTGATTTCAGGATAGAGTTGTTTGTCGAGACGAAGGTACGAACCGTCAAGTGCAGCATCAGCCCACCAGCACTCCCGGCGTCGTTCAGGAAGGATTCTGAACAGATACAGATCATTGTTTTTATCCCGTGCAAGATACATTCTGCATCCTCCAGGCCAATGCTATTTTGATCAATCTGTTTAAAATAATTGAAGATAAATTTTATGTTAGTGTATTCCGGTTGTGGTTCCCAAGACAAGTGCCGATTGTGTGACAGCGTTTGTAGTCGAATTAATATGTGCAGGTGAAAACCTGTCCTTACGGAGAAACGAGACCGGTTAAACAGCCTGCTTTGAAAATAACAGAAAGACATGCCTGACCCCAATGGCTTTATTGGCCAATGGCTCGAAAAAAGACAACAAAAAACCCGCCAGAAAGCAGGCGGGTCTTTAAAAGATATGTCGAAATATTAGCTGTTTTCCCCGAATAGTTCATCAAAGATAGCCTGCACGGTGGTGATCTTGTCCGCCTTCCAGGCATTGGTGCCGCAGAAGACCAGGCCGGTCTCCACATCACCCTTTTGGGCGCGGTCCAGGGCGGTGACGATACAGAACCGTTCGCCGGATTCCTTGTAGGAGCATTTTTTGAGGCAGCCCATCCGGCAGGGGGTGTGGTGGTCAAGATCATACTGGCGGATGTTGGGGGTGTTGGTCAGGATTGCCCGGCCCGGCAGACCGGCCGGTGACATCAGAAGGCCAATGTCTTCCTGCTTGCAGTCCAGGTAGGCCTGTTTGAAGGCGTCATCGGCATCACACTCTTCTGTGCAGACAAAGCGGGAAGCCATCTGTACGCCATCGGCTCCTTCAGCCAGGGCATGTTCCAGATCGGCCCGGTCCCAGATGCCGCCAGCCGCAATGATCGGTATCTCTACATGGTATTCATCGCGGAAGAACTGTTTGATCCCCCGCACAGTGGCGTACTGGTCATAATCGCCTTTGCCGATGTTTTCCATCTTCTCGCCCAGATGGCCACCAGCGGTATCCGGGTCTTCCACCACCACGGCATCAGGCAGGCGATGGTAGCGTTTTTCCCAGGTCCGGGCGATCAGTTGGGCAGCCCGCACTGACGAGGCGATCGGTACCAGGGCGACATCAGGGGCATGGGCAGTCAGCTCTGGCAGTGAAAGCGGCAGACCGGCGCCGCAGACAATCACCTGGGCTCCTGCCTCAATGGCGGATTTAACCAGGGCTTCAAAATCGGACAGAGCCACCATGACGTTAACGCCGATAATGCCATCCGGCGCAATGGCGCGGGCCTTGCGGAGTTCGGTCTGAAAGGCCTGGGTTTCGGCCTGAAAATAGTTGGTGCCGGTGTAATGATCGCTGTTCAGGGCAATGCCGGCTGCTGCCACCAGGCCGATGCCGCCGCATTTGGCCACATGGCCAGCCAGGCTGCCGCCTGATATGCGTACTCCCATTCCACCCTGAATTACCGGAAATCGTGCGGTATGTTTGCCGATCTTCAATTCTTTGGTCACGGTCATCTCCTCTGCTGCGAGTCTGATGTTATTCCATATACAACAACAGCGCGGCACGAGGTGTAATAGTTATGTAAAACCGTTGTTCTTGACCAGAGCGGTCGGACACTTCATAATGGCGCACCTAAACCTTTGTTGTAAGGGAGGCAGATACCATGGATAAAAACTGGAAACTGGAGACCCTGGCTGTTCAGGGCGGTTACGAGCCCAAGGCCGGTGAAGCCCGCATTGTGCCGATCGTGCAAAGCACCACCTTTAAATATGATGATGCCGATTATGTGGCCAAGCTGTTTGATCTGGAGGTGCCCGGATTTTTTTATACCCGGCTGGGCAACCCGACGGCTGATGCCTTTGAAAAGAAGATTGCCCAGATGGAAGGTGGCGTAGCTGCCCTGGCCACTTCATCCGGCCAGGCAGCCATCTCGCTGGCCATGTTGAACATCTGCCAGGCCGGCCAGCATATTGTCTCAGCCAGCACATTGTACGGCGGTACCTACAATCTGTTCTCTGCTACCCTGCCCAAGCTGGGCATTGAGGTTACCTTTGTGAACCCTGATGCCTCGGCAGAGGAGATTGCCGCTGCCTTCAGGCCTACTACCCGGGCACTGTATGCCGAGACCATCGGCAACCCCGGCATGAACGTGCTGGACTTCGAAAAGTTTGCCGGCGTGGCCAGGGCGCAACAGGTGCCGCTGGTGATCGATAACACCATGGCCACCCCGTACCTCTGCCGTCCCTTTGAGCTGGGGGCTAACATCATTGTCCACTCAGCCACCAAGTATATTGATGGTCATGCCACCAGCGTGGGTGGAGCCATTGTGGATGGCGGCAATTTTAACTGGGATAACGGCAAGTTTCCCGAACTGGTGGAGCCGGATGCCAGCTATCATGGTATGCAGTACGTCAAGACCTTTGGCCCGGCAGCCTATGTCATCAAGGCGCGGGTGCAGTTAATGCGGGATCTGGGGGCCACGGTGGCGCCGATGAACGCCTTTCTGTTCAATCTGGGGCTGCATACCCTGCCGCTACGGATGCAGCGTCACAGTGAGAACGCCCTGGCCCTGGCCAAACATCTTGAAGCGCATCCGGCAGTTTCCTGGGCCTGTTACCCCGGCCTGGCAAGCCATCCCAGCTATGCCCGGGCACAGCGGTATCTACCCAAAGGGGCCAGCGGTGTGTTGACCTTCGGCATCAAGGGTGGGGCAGCGGCAGGCAAGAAGTTTATGGAAGCCTGCCGGTTGATCGCCCTGGTTGTGCATGTGGGGGATGCCCGTTCCTGCGTACTGCATCCGGCCAGTACTACCCACCGCCAACTGACCGAAGAACAGCAGCGTTCCTCCGGAGTCAGCCCGGATCTGATCCGGCTCTCGGTGGGGATTGAGCATATTGACGACCTGATTGCGGATGTGGATCAGGCGCTGGCAATCAGCCAGAAATAGTCACTATTATTTCACCACAAAGGACGCGGAGGAAAACAGGGGTAAAGCGACCTGATTCAGATTCAAAACTCTGAATTACCATTGTTTTATGCTTTTCTCTGCGAACCTCTGCACCCTCTGCGGTAAAGATATTTTTAGGAATTGTAAATGCTCGATATCGCCATTGGCACCTTTACCATGCGTCCCTATGTGTTCGCCTTTTTTGCCGCGTTTCTGCTGGCCTGCGTCCCTCATGTGGGCTGGAAAAAGACCCTGACCTTTACCGGCGTGGGCTACCTGATCGCCTTTGTCTCTGAGAAGCTGTCCATTACCACCGGTATTCCCTATGGCTGGTACTACTATATTGACACCACCAAGACCAAGGAGCTCTGGATCTGGGGGGTACCGTTCTTTGACTCACTCTCCTATGTCTTTCTGACCTATTGCAGTTACACTACCGCCCTACTGATTCTTTCTCCGCTGGCAACCCGCGGTACGGACCTGATCACGCTGGAGACCCGTGCTATCCGTCGCTCATGGGCGGCACTTGTTCTGGGGGCGTTTTTGCAGACCTTTCTTGATATCATCATTGATCCGGTGGCACTGCAGGGTAAGCGCTGGTTTCTGGGGCAGATCTACGGCTATAAAGAGGTGGGGGTGCATTTCGGGGTGCCGCTGTCCAACTACATCGGCTGGCTGTTGACCAGTTTTGTGCTGGTGGCGGCCTTTCAGTGGGTTGATTGCAGGCAGGAGACTGAAACCCCACGGGGAATTTTCCCGATGCCGTTCCGCTCCCTGCTGGGGCCGATCCTGTATCTTTCCGTACTGCTGTTCAACTGGGGGGTGACACTCTGGATCGGTGAGAAACTGATGGCCCTGACCGGCATCTTTATCTTTATCCTGCCGATTGTACTGGTGGTGGTACTGGCCCTGCAGCGGGTCAATCGCTATCGCGAGGAAGAGCTGCGAGAACATCTGAAGGATTATCCCTGGTCGCCGTTAGGTCGGTGGTAGCTTGCCCGGCCAGTGGTAGGGTAATGGTTACTTCCGCACCTTCTGAACAGTTGGTAACAGAATATTGCCCCCCCATATGTTTTTCAACGATCATCTTTGACATATAGAGCCCCATTCCTACCCCCTGGGACTTGAACTTGCGGGTAAAGTACGGATCAAAGACCTTATCCATGATATCCGGGGGGATCCCGCCGCCATTATCTTTTACCGTGATCAGGGCTGTTTCGCCCTGTTGTAAACAACTGATCTCCACCAGCGGCTGCTGCGGCTCATGGTGGTTTGTTGCGGAAGGGACGGCAGATCCCGAAGATGCTGACCAATGCGGGAACGATCGGTATGGGCCAGTATCCGGCCCTGCATATCCAGCAGGATGGCAAACTGCAGCTCCGGGTAGCGGCGCTGCGATTCGGCGAGTTCCTGCAGGCCGGAGATGTCAAAGGCAGCCAACCAGGCAGCCGATGAGGTGGCAAGGGTGTGGGCCAGTAGCCTGTTCGGTCTGGCGCTCCAGCAGCAAGGCCTTGTTCCGGGCGGTGAGATCTCCGATGAACAGCGCCATCATCAAGGCATGCACCACTGCCACACCGACAATCAACTGTCGGCGCAGGGTGCCCAGGAAAAATCCGCGCAGTTTCTGAAGGATCATTGTGTTTCCACCGGATGACTTCATTTTCAAGCCGCACAATCAAGCTCGTGATTTGTTTCACGACCTGCATAGAGTAGCGGCGAAGCTGGCTGATTGCCGGACGGTCTGGATGGTACGATAGGTGTTGGCGCCTGTTACAGGTATGTGCCAAGCGTATCGCAGTTTGGGGCTAATGCAAGTTCTGGAGGCAATAAAAGGGGCGTACATAATTAGCTGTGCGAACAGCGAGAAGCATTACAACATCGGAAGGATCTGCTGCAGGGCAGTGCCAAGTTTATTACCGGCTTTGCCGCTGTTGGCGGCCAGTCGGGCCAACTGGGGGATGATGCGTGGTTTTTTCAGACAGGTGAACAGTACGCGGGGAATGCTGATCCGTAATTGATCATCGGTCAACTCATCCAGGGAGAAGTCCAACTCTTCTGCAGCATCGTCACTAATGGCACGCAGCCCCAGAAACGGCACCCCTGCTGCCATCGCTGTCCTGGCTACGGCAGCGCTTTCCATCTCCAGCACCGGGGTCGGCAGATCTGTTGGCAGGCTCTCGGCTACGGCCGCTTTGGTGATAATCCCGCTGGCGGTGAAAAAGCTTCCCTGCCAGGTCCGTATTCCGCGATGCTGCAGTTCTGCAGACAATCGTGCTGCTGTCAGGTCGCTTCCCGGTTGGGTAATTTCATGCATCCCTTGGTCATCAAGAGCAAAAAGCCGTTTGCAGATGACCAGATCTGCCACCTGTGGGCCGGGCCGTATGGCACCGCAAAAACCGGCTGACAGTACCAGGCAGGGCCGGACTGCCGTCAATAACAGGCGGGTTGCGCGGCTTGCCGCAGCAGTGCCCATGCCGCCTTCAGCCACGCAGACCTGACGGCCTTCCAGCAGGCCTCCATAGAGCGAAATGCCGTCCAGTACCCGCCGTTTGACCTGCTTCAGCCGCTTGACCAAGGCCACCCGTTCTTCAGGCAACGCCACCACAATACCGATCAGTTTGTTTGTCTCATGCATGATGTTCACTCTATACGCCGATTCAATCCAACTGAAAACCCCTTGATCAAAATTCTGGACATTTTAAACGAACTGCTGTAATAAAAACGATCTTCCTGGAGAGGTGTCCGAGTGGCTGAAGGAGCACGCCTGGAAAGTGTGTGTACGCTAATCCCGTACCCAGGGTTCAAATCCCTGCCTCTCCGCCATATCTATTCAAAGGGCTACGTACTTATATGCAAGTGCGTAGCCCTTTTTCGTTATCCTCAAATTCAAGATGTTATCGGTGTTGAATCCTTTAGGAAGCTAGAGCGGACGGGACTCCTGCGTGGCTCCACCGGCAGCATAAATTAATAGCTGCACCAGTGGCCAGATGATGGTATCGGCGTTGGTAAGCGGTAGAAATGCCTGCAGCATTATGGCTCCGCTCTCTGTCTGGCAGCTTTAACAGGTTTTGACAAAACCGTGGCAGTGTGGTATGCAGACAACCTGCTCAATCCTCAGCATTTTCTGTTTGTGGACGGAGATGATAGTCGGGCCCTGCGCAACGGCAGGCTGTGAACTCCGCCAGGTCCGGAAGGAAGCAACGGCAGCGGCTGTCGCTGTGTGCCGCAGGTAAACCCGGCTATCATCTCCGTCCACAAACTTTGTACTGCATGTCCAGATTCAGGAAGCCACCCGTGTCCTACGAAGTCCTTGCCCGTAAATATCGCCCACAGACCTTTGCCGGATTAGCCGGCCAGGAGCATGTCAGTCGTACCCTGCAGAACGCCATTGATACCGGTCGGGTAGCCCATGCCTTTCTGTTCAGTGGTGCCCGGGGGGTGGGCAAAACCAGTACGGCCCGGATTCTGGCCAAGGTCCTTAACTGTGAGCAGGGGGTTTCGCTGGAACCCTGCAATGTCTGCCCTCAATGCAGGGAAATCACCGATGGCAGCTCCACCGATGTCTTAGAGATCGACGGTGCCTCCAACACCGGTGTGGATGATGTCCGGGAGCTGCGGGACAACAGCCGCTATCTCCCCTCCCACAGTCGCTACAAGATCTATATCATTGACGAAGTGCATATGCTCTCCACTAACGCCTTCAACGCCCTGTTGAAGATCCTGGAAGAGCCGCCTCCCCACGTTAAGTTCATTTTTGCCACCACTGAGCCCCACAAGCTGCCGATCACCATTTTGTCCCGTTGCCAGCGTTTTGACTTCAAACGTGTGCCGCTCATCAAAATCGTTGGCCGCCTGCGGGAGATTGCTGATCAGGAAGGGATCGTCATCAGTGATGCCGCACTGGCCCTGGTTGCTCGCAAGGGTGATGGTAGTATGCGGGATGCCGTTACCTGTTTTGATCAGGTGTTGGCCTTCTGCGGAAATACCGTAGTTGATGAGGATGTGGCTACCCTGGTGGGTGTGGTGGATCGCCGTCTGCTGGCAGAGCTTTCCAGTGCGGTTTTTGCTGGCGATACCCAGGGGGCGTTGGAAGGTGTTCGCCGGGTAGATGCATTTGGCTATAATGTGCGCCAGTTCACCCAGGAACTGATCAGCCACTTCCGTAATCTGCTGATTATCCGCTCGGTTCCCAAGCCGGGTGAGATCCTTGACCTGGCTGAAGCCGAGCTTGAAGAATTACGACAACAGGCCGGCGAACAGAGTGCCAGCGACATCCAGCGCCGTCTGGCCCTTTTGGTTAAGGCAGAAGGTGAAATGGCCCACGCCTCATTCCCGCGCCTGCTGCTGGAAATGGCTTTGCTGAAGATGGCGGCTTTGCAGCCGGTGCTGCCGATTCAACAGTTGCTTGATCGGATCAAACATCTGGAAACCGGTATTGCCCATACGACTCCGGAGCTCTGGTCAGCTCCGGCTGTGGCGCAGCAATCAGCCCCCAGAAACATGATTCCACCCCGCCAGGAACCTGTTGCTGTGCCAGTTGCGCCAGCACCGGCGGTATCTGCTGGTGGCGTTGGCGGAGGGTGGGAGCGTTTTGTCACCTTCTGCCTGGAGCAGAAACCAGCTTTAGGGGCGCTGCTTGAACATGGCTCACCGCTGGCCTATGCCCCGGATCGGCTTGAGATCGGATTTCCGGAAGGCTCCTATTATCTGACCAGTTTGCAGGATAGTGATAACAAAAAGGCGGTTGACGCACTGGCAGCCCAGTACATGCACCAACCCACCGTAGTCAGGATCGTGTCGATTACAGCGGCTGGCGGTGGCGAATCACCCTGTTCGCTGGCTGAAAAAAAAAGCATGATGAGGAACAGCGACGGGACTCAATCCAGCGAGAAGTAAATGAACACCCGGTGGTGCAAGAGGCATTACGGGTGCTGGGTGGAGAGATAGTTGAAATTAAAGAGCTGTAATGTTGTGTAGCGTAACATCGTTTCAGATGACACCAAAGGAGGAGTTGCACAATGTCTAAAGGTTTGGCAGGAATTATGAAACAGGCCCAGATGATCCAGCAGAAGATGGCGAAACTGCAGGAAGAAGCAGCCCTGAAAGAGGCTTCGGCAACAGCTGGCGGTGGGGCTGTAACTGTCGTGGTAAACGGTAAGAATGAGATTAAATCACTGGTTATCAAGCCTGAGGCGGTTGATCCCAATGATGTTGAGATGCTGCAGGATCTGATCATTGCAGCCGTAAACGAGGCATTAAAAACAGTACATGCCGAGCTGTCCGGAGAGATGTCTAAAATCACCGGCGGCATGAGTATTCCCGGCCTGTTCTAGGTGTCCAGCTTTTACTCGTGCTGTAATTGAACTGGCTGATTTCAATGGAAACGTGCAGACGCTGGGCTCCCTTCGTCTGCATATTTTTAACCACACTATAATTATAAAAAATTGTTTTATCTGGCCATTATTCTATGCTACAACATGCCCCAACATTGACACGGCTGGTGGGAGAACTGAAGAAACTTCCCGGTATTGGCGAACGTACTGCCCTACGCCTGGCATTTCATCTCCTCAAGTCACCTCAAAACCTTGGTTCACTGGCGGAGGCGCTGGTACAAGTTCAGGAACGGGTTTGTCCCTGTTCGGTCTGTTTTGCGCTGACTGAGCAGGACCCCTGCCCGATCTGCAGCGGCAACCGGGACAGCAGTCTTATCTGCGTGGTTGAGACCTCGCAGGATATGCTGGCACTTGAGCGCAGCAATGCTTACCACGGCAGTTACCATGTGCTTCAGGGGGCAATTTCTCCGCTACATGGTGTCAATCCTGATGATCTACGGATCAAAGAGCTTCTGATCCGGATTGAACAGGGCAGGGTTGAAGAGGTGGTGATTGCCACCAACTTCACGGTGGAAGGCGAGACAACAGCCCTCTATCTGGCCCGGCAGTTGAAAACGCTGGGGGTCAGAGTTACCAGGCTTGCCCACGGTATTCCGCTGGGTAGTGACATTGAATTTGTGGACCCTGCCACGGTGCAGTGGGCCATGAAGGGAAGAAGCGAACTTTAGATCCGTATTAGCATCGGACATTACCAGTACCACATCAACAGGAGGAGCAGCATGAGCAAGAAGATGGTTACCATCGACGGCAACACCGCCGCAGCCCACGTGGCCCACGCCACCAACGAAGTTATTGCCATTTACCCGATCACCCCGTCCTCGGTCATGGGTGAGATCTCCGACGCCAAAAGCGCTGTGGGTGAGAAGAACATCTGGGGCAACGTCCCTTCCGTGGTTGAGATGCAGTCCGAAGGCGGCGCAGCTGGTGCTGTACACGGCGCTCTGCAGGCCGGTGCTCTGACCACCACCTTCACCGCCTCCCAGGGCCTCTTGCTGATGATCCCCAACATGTTCAAGATCGCAGGCGAGCTGACCTCCACTGTGTTCCATGTTTCGGCCCGTGCCATTGCTGCCCAGGCACTGTCGATCTTTGGTGATCACTCTGACGTGATGTCCTGCCGTTCAACCGGCTGGGCTTTTCTCTGCTCCAACAACGTGCAGGAGGTCATGGACTTTGCCCTGATCGCCCAGTCCTCCACCCTGCGTAGCCGGGTGCCATTCCTGCATTACTTTGACGGTTTCCGTACCTCCCACGAAGTGCAGAAGGTCACCGAGCTGACCTTTGAAGAAATGGGAGCGATGATCGACGACAAACTGATCGCCGAGCATAAGGCGCGGGGCCTGAACCCGGACAAACCGGTGATGCGCGGCACTGCTCAGAACCCTGACGTGTATTTCCAGGGTCGTGAGACCGTTAACTCTTTCTACCCGGCCTGCGAGAAGATCGTGCAGGAGGAGATGGACAAGTTCGGCAAGCTGACCGGCCGCAAGTACAAGCTGGTTGACTATGTTGGTGCCAAGGATGCCGAGCGGGTTGTGGTGGTAATGGGTTCCGGTGCTGATGTTGTGCAGGACACCGTTGAGAACCTGGTCAAAAAAGGTGAGAAAGTCGGCGTAGTCAAGATCCGCCTGTATCGTCCATTCCCGCTTGATGCCTTTATCAAGGCACTGCCCAAGACCGTCAAGAAGATCGCTGTATTGGATCGTACCAAGGAGCCCGGTTCTCTGGGCGAGCCGATCTATCTGGATGTCCGCACCGCCATCGGCGAGGCAATGGCAGATGGCAAGCTGAAGGTGGATGGCTATCCGACAATCGTGGGTGGTCGTTACGGTCTGGGTTCCAAAGAGTTTAACCCGGCCATGGCCAAGGCGGTTCTGGATAACCTCAAACTCAAGAAGCCGATGAGAAACTTCGTTGTTGGTATTGAGGAAGACGTTACCAACTCAAGCCTTAAGGTCGATTATTCTTACAAGAATCCGATGGAAGGTGTCTATGAGGCGATGTTCTTCGGCCTCGGCTCTGACGGTACGGTTGGCGCAAACAAAAACTCCATCAAGATCATTGGTGAGGAGACTAACAACAACGCCCAGGCCTATTTTGTGTATGACTCCAAGAAGGCTGGTTCCATGACTACCTCGCACCTGCGCTTCGGCAAGAAGTACATCCGTGCGCCGTACCTGGTTCAGGAAGCAGATTTTGTGGCCTGCCACAACTTCTCATTCCTTGAGAAGTACGACATGCTGGCTCGCGCCAAGACCGGTGCCACCTTCCTGCTCAACGCTCCGTTCTCTGCAACAGAGGTATGGGACACCATGCCCAAAGAGGTGCAGCAGCAGATTATTGAGAAAAAGCTGAAGTTCTACGTAATTGATGGTGTTAAGCTGGGTAATGAAATCGGCCTCGGACCCCGCATCAACGTGATTATGCAGACCGCATTCTTCAAAATCTCCAACATCATTCCGCTTAAGGATGCTGTTGCCTCCATCAAGGATGCCATCAAGAAGTCCTATGGCAAGGCTGGTGAGAAGGTTCTGGAGATGAACTACAAGGCGGTTGATGCCGGCTTGAATAACTTCTATGAAGTCAAGGTGCCGACCAAAGCCAGCAGCAAGCTGAAGATGGCTGCAGCTGTTTCCAGCAAGGCACCCAAGTTTGTGAAGGATGTTACCGGTGTGATCGTGGCCGGTCTGGGCGATCAGCTGCCGGTTTCCAAGATGCCGGCTGATGGTACCTTCCCCACTGCGACCAGCCAGTACGAGAAGCGCAACATCGCCACCGAGATTCCGGTATGGGATGAAAAGCTCTGTATTCAGTGCGGTATCTGTTCCTTTGTCTGTCCTCACGCTGCTGTACGGATGAAGTCCTTTGACGCTAAACTGCTTAAGGATGCCCCCAAAACCTACAAGTCTGCTGACTGCAAGATCAAGGGTCAGGAAGGCAAGAAGCTGACTGTTCAGGTGGCACCGGAAGATTGTACCGGTTGTGGTGCCTGTGCCTACAACTGCCCGGCCAAGGACAAGACCAACGCTAACCACAAGGCGCTGGATATGACCTTCCAGCCACCGTTGCGTGCCTCAGAGGCAGAAAACTTCGAGTTCTTCCTGAAGCTGCCTGATGTTGATGCAAGCTCAGTAAAACTGGATACCCTCAGCAACAACCAGCTGGTTCGTCCGCTGTTCGAGTTCTCCGGTGCCTGCGCCGGTTGCGGTGAGACCCCGTACCTTAAGCTGCTGACCCAGCTGTTCGGCGACCGGATGATCATTGCCAACGCCACCGGCTGCTCCTCCATCTACGGCGGTAACCTGCCTACCACCCCCTATGCGCAGCGTGCTGATGGTCGTGGTCCGGCCTGGTCAAACTCCCTGTTTGAGGACAACGCCGAATTCGGTTACGGTATGCGTCTGACCGTTGACCAGTTCACCAAATCAGCCGGTGAGTATCTGGTAACCTTGTCAGAGAACAAGGCCTTTGCTGCCAATGCCAAGCTGTTCAAGGAGATCCTCTCCGCTGACCAGTCTACTCAGGCAGGCATTGAAGCCCAGCGTGGCCGGGTTGAGAAGCTGAAAGCTGCCATCAAGGGTAGTAAGGATGCAACTGCCAAGCTGCTGGTGCCGATTGCTGACTATCTGGTCAAGAAGTCAGTCTGGTGTATCGGTGGTGACGGTTGGGCATACGACATCGGTTTCGGTGGCTTGGATCACGTCATCGCATCCGGCAAGAACATCAACCTGTTCGTCCTGGATACTGAGGTTTACTCCAACACCGGCGGTCAGGCATCCAAGTCAACCCCGATCGGTGCAGTGGCCCAGTTTGCCGCTGGTGGTAAAGGGATGGCAAAGAAGGATCTGGGTATGATTGCCATGTCCTACGGCACCGTGTATGTTGCTGCCGTAGCTCTGTCCAATCCTGCTCAGTGTGTTAAGGCCATGTTGGAGGCTGAGGCATTTGATGGTCCTTCCATCATCCTTGCCTACTCACACTGTATTGCTCACGGTATTGACATGACCAGTGGTGTTGATGCACAGCGCAAGGCTGTCCAGTCCGGTTACTGGCCGCTGTACCGCTACAACCCGGCTCTGGCTGCAGAGAACAAGAACCCGCTGCAGCTGGACAGCAAGGCTCCAACCATCAGCTTCGAAGAGTACACCAATAACGAGAACCGTTACCGGATGCTCAAGAAGGCCAACCCCAAAGGGGCCGAGGCGATGATGAAGAAGGCCGGTGAGTGGGCCAAGACCCACTTTGCTTACTACCAGAAGCTGGCAGCACTGAGCTTCGACGATAAGTAAGCAAGCGGTAGTATCCTTTTAGAAGTAGTGTTACAATTCAGCCCCACGGGAAACCGTGGGGCTTTTTCTATCAAGGAGTTGTACGTATGACTGACCATATCGCCCGCGCCATGGCGGTTAAAGGCAAGATCCGCGCTGTGGCCTGCGTCACCACCAAGCTGGCAAACGACATCTGTTTTCTGCAAGGAACTTCGCCCATTGCATCGGTAGCATTGGGCCGTGCCCTTTCCGGGGCCGCCCTGGTGGGGAGCACCCTCAAGCAGGGTCAGCGTACCGCAATCAAGTTTGAAGGTGGTGGTCCGCTCAGGAAGTTGATTGCCGAGGTGGAGTGGGATGGTGCCATCCGGGGCACGGTGGCGGTGCCGGATGCTGTTGCCGGGAGCGTACCAGAGGCATTGGGGCGGGCCGGATTCCTGACAGTAACCAGAGATTTAGGGATGAAAGATCCCTACACCGGCATGGTGCAACTCTATACCAGTGAGATAGCCGAGGATCTGGCCTACTACCTGACCGATTCCGAGCAGATTCCGTCTGCCATGGGGCTGGGGGTAAGCCTGACTGATGATGGGCAGATCGCTGTCAGCGGCGGTTTTCTGATTCAGTCGTTACCCCCCTCCGATGAAGTGGCAGTGGATCAGATTATGACGACTATCAGCAAGCTGCCTCCACTGACCACATTGTTGAAAAATGGCACCACACCCCAACAGTTGCTTGATATTCTGCTGGAGGGGGTGGAACACCACCCATTGGAGTCAACAGACCTGTTCTTCCGTTGCGGCTGCTCCCGTGAAAAGGTGGAGCGGGCCTTGCTTTCAATGGGTGCGGATGAGCTTAAAAAGATGATTGCCGAGCAGGGCGAAGCATCGGTCACCTGTGAGTTCTGCAAACAGCAGTACCGGTTTGAAAGGAGCGAGCTTGAAACGCTCAGCAGATCATACTAAGTCAGAAAAACCGCCGAAGGTCAGAGAGGCAGCCGCTCAGGCAATCAGATTAAATACGGGTGCTGCTGAAGTGTTGGCTCCCTGCGGTTCTCTGGAGGCCTTCTTTGCTGCCATGGAGTCCGGGGCAGACGCGGTCTATGCGGGCCTGCGGGAGTTTTCAGCCCGTGCCCGTGCCAAGAACTTTACCCTGGGGCAGATGACGCGAATGCTGGCCTATGCCCATCAACGGGGCCGCAAGATCTACATCACCCTCAACACGCTGGTTAAGGAGCAGGAGTTGCCGCAACTGGTGGAGACCCTGGCAGAGCTGGCCCGGCTACGGGTGGACGGGGTGATTGTGCAGGATATGGCTGTGGCCCGATTGGTGCGGAACCATTTTCCTTCCATCCCGCTGCATGCCTCCACCCAGATGACCATTCACAACCTGCCCGGTGTCAAGCTGCTGGAGGAGTACGGTTTTGAACGGGTTGTGCTGGCCCGTGAGCTGCAGCTGGCAGACATCGCCGCAATAGCCTCCCGGACCAGCGCCGAACTGGAGATCTTTGTCCATGGTGCGCTCTGTTTCTGTGTCTCAGGGCAGTGTCATTTTTCCTCCCTGCTGGGAGGCCACAGCGGTAACCGTGGGCGCTGCGCCCAGCCCTGCCGTCGCCTCTACAGCCATCGCGGCAAAGAGGGCTATTTTTTCTCTCCCAATGATCTTTCTGCACTTGAGCTGATCCCCGATCTGATTGCTGCCGGTGTGACCTCGTTGAAGATTGAAGGGCGGATGAAGTCGGCTGACTATGTGGCCAAGGTGGTCAAGGCCTACCGTTTGATGGTTGATGGTGACAGTGCAAAACAAAAGGAAACCCTGAAGGTTGCCAAGGGGCTGCTCAAGGATTCCTTTGGCCGCACCCCCACTAAAGGTTTTCTTGCTTCCAGCAATCCGGTTGATATTGCCAACCCCTGGTTGCGGGGGGGCACCGGCCGGTTCAGCGGCGAGGTGAAACAGGCCCGCCAGGGGCAGATCAGCTTTGAGACCCGTGACGGACTGCAGGTAGGAGATCGCCTGCGTTTGCAGCCCAAGAGCGATCAGGCAGGTACAGCCTGGACCCTGCGTGAGCTGTACGTGAATCGTAAGAAGGTGCATGAGTGCAAGCCCGGAACCCTGGTGGAGGTGGTCTGCCCTTTTGAGGCCCGTCCCGGTGATGCCCTGTTCAAAGTGGGGGCTGCCGATGCCTTTGGTATGAGTGATGAGGCAGCCAACCGCAAGCTGCAGACAGCCGGTCTGGACCGGATGGCGGTGCGGCTGGAACTGGCCTGCAGGCAGGAAGAAAATGGCTGGAGTCTGTCGGTATCAGCCCGAATCGGTGCAGCCTGTTTTTCCTATGCATTCCCCCTGGGAACGCTTGAACCAGCCCGCAGCAGTGATATGGCAGGGGTGCTGCAGGCCCGCTTCAGTGAAACCGGCGAGACACCGTTCCGGTTGGAGAACCTTCAGGCACCAGGTTTTCCGTCACTTTTTATTCCACCGGCCCGTCTGAAAGAGATCCGGCGTGAGCTGTATCAGCGGTTGGAGCAGGAGGGTGCGGGTGAAGAACGTAAACGGATAACAACGGCAAAGGCAAAGGCGTTGCTTGAACTGCAGGGTCAAGGGTCAAGGGTCAAGGGGCAAGCAGGCAAAGAAGAACTGATCCTGCAGGTGGATAGCCCTGCGGATGTGCGTTGGGCGTTGTCTCAAGGTGCATCGCAGGTGGTGGTGCCGTTGCACCGGGCTGCCATCCATGAGCTGCCCCGTTACGTGAGCAGGCTAAGGGGCGATGCCGGGCAGATTGTCTGGCAACTGCCGTTCATGCTGTTTGATCAGGAGCTGCCCTTTATGGCAGAGGCGGTTGATGCGCTTTATCAAGCTGGCTTTCGCTGTTTTGAGATCACCAACCCCGGACAGTTTAAGCTGTTACAACAGTATGCAGGACTGCAGTTGTCATCCGGCTATCGTCTGTTTACCCTGAACAGCCAGGCACTGGCCTTCTGGCAGGAACAGGGGATACAGCGAGCAACCCTCTATATTGAGGATGATCGTGAGAATATGGCCAACCTGCTTCAGTTGCCGCAGCAGTTGACCGTGCTGGTCTACAGTCCGGTGGAGGTGATGGCCACCAGAGTCAAGATCAAGGAGATCAGCAGCGGTGCTCCATTGCAGTCTGACCGTGGCGAAGGGTACCGGATTCATGGCCGTGATGGCTTTACCCATATCAGTGCCACCACACCATTTTCTTTGCTGGGGCGGTTGGCTGAGTTGCGGCGCATGGGCTGCCAGTCCTTTCAGCTTGATCTCTCTGAGACGCCGCCTGAACGGCGGTCTGAGCTGCTGGAGGCATTTCGCTCTGACCGCTTACTGCAGGCAACAACGCTCTTCAATTATGAGCGGGGGCTGATATGAACCGGCTGTTTCTAAGTATAGCCATGCTGCTGATTACTGCGTTGCCTGTCTCAGCTGAAACCTTGCGGGGGATGGTCAAGGCGGTGCATGACGGTGATACCGTGGTGCTGGTGGGACGTGGCACAGGTCGGGTAACGGTACGGTTATACGGTGTTGATGCTCCGGAGACCCGTAAGCCTGATTCACCGGGGCAGCCCTTTGGCAGTCAGGCCAAACGGGTGTTGATGTTTAAGGTGCTGGGCAAGGAAGTTACCGCAGAGGTACAGGATCGCGATCAGTACGGCCGGGCGGTTGGGGTGCTGTTGTTGGCAGGCAGGGATATTAATGCCGAGATGGTGGCTGAAGGGATGGCCTGGGCCTATCGCCAGTTTCTGAACGGTCCTTATGCATCACGCTACATTGCGTTGGAAGAACAGTCCCGGCGCCAGCGCCGGGGACTCTGGCGTGACCCGAACCCCCAGCCTCCCTGGGAATTCAGGTCACGCCAGAAGCGTCGGCGTTAGTTTCTCATCTTTTTAGATAGTTCCAGCGCCCGTTTGACCCGAGCCACTACCCGCAGCGGCTGCACCGGTTTGGGAATGAAGTCAAAGAAACCGGCAGCAAGCGCCTTTTGCTCTTCATCTGAAGTGGCCCTACCGGTCAGCATAATCACCGGAATCGATGCTGTCATTGGATTAGCCTTAATAGCCCGTAGCAGGCCATGGCCATCCAGCTTGGGCATCTGTGCGTCGGTAATCACCAATTGAGGACGGTGGGTCAGGCTGGTTTTAAGCGCCTCAATACCGTCTTTGCAGATAATGACGTTATAGCCCTCTTTAACCAGGGCTGCCTGCACCACCGTAGCAACGGTAGGAGAATCCTCTACCAGCAGAATTGTGTTGCCGGCATCCGGGTTGATCGGGGCATTCAGATAGTGCCGGGCGATTGCCTCCAGGATTTCTTTGCGGGTTGCAATTACCGGCACCACCTGCAAACCGGTGATGCGGGCAATCATATCAGTGGTCTCACCATCAAAGGGATCGGTGATCGCAACGGCTAGCATCATATCTTTGTGTTTCAACGGAAATATGATCCGCTTCATGACAAACTCTGTGGGGAGCATGTTGAGCATTGTCGGTGAGTATTCACGGTTACTAAAACCTGATACGGTCTTGAAGCCAAACTGGCGCCCCAGGGCATCAACCAGCTCACTCTCGGTGATGACCCCCATTTCTTCCAGTACCTGCCCCAGCCGCTTACCCTCAGCCTGTTGTCTTTCCAGAGCACGTTCCAGCGTTTTTTCACTGATCAGTTTGGCTTGCACCAGAATATCACCCAACTGTTTTTTCTGGGCTATATCGGCAAAGGGGCTGTGCTGACGTAACAGCGCCTCCATCAGTTCTGGCTCGGATACGACCCCCATCTCTTCCAGCACCTGCCCCAGCCGCTTATCAGTTCCTTGCTGACGATCAAGTGCCTTTTCCAGCGTTTTTTTGCTGATCAGCTCGTTTTCTACCAGTATGTCACCTAACTGTGTGGCCATGGTGCCTCCGGCACTACATCAAAAAGAAGAAAATTACTTGGGCACTTTTTCCCAGTCTTCCAGAAATTTCTTGATGCCGGCATCGGTCAGGGGATGCTTGGATAGCTGCAGCATGACGGAATACGGTATGGTGCAGATATCAGCACCGATCAGGGCTGAATTAAGCACATGAATCGGATTGCGGATGCTGGCTACGATGATCTCGCTGGTGTAGCCATAGTTGTCAAAGATAGTACGAATCTCTTCAATAATCCCCATACCATCCTGGGAAATATCGTCAAGTCGCCCCACAAAGGGAGAGACATAGGTCGCGCCAGCCTTGGCGGCCAGAAGCGCCTGCATAGGTGTAAAGATCAAGGTAACGTTTGTCTTGATCCCTTTTGCCGTCAGGGCCTTACATGCCTTGAGCCCTTCCGGGGTCATCGGCAGCTTGATCACGATATTTTTGTGAATCTTGACCAGTTCCTTGGCTTCCTTCACCATGCCGTCAGCCTCCAGAGAGATGACTTCTGCAGAGATCGGGCCGTCAACAATGGCAGTGATCTCCTTGATCACGTCTTTAAACTTGCGGCCTGATTTGGCGATCAGGGAAGGGTTGGTGGTGACGCCGTCAACCAGTCCCAGGGTGTGGGCTTCACGGATCTCTTGTACGTCAGCGGTGTCGATAAAAAATTTCATCTCTGAACCTCCAGTTTTAAGATTGGTGTGTATGGTCAAGCTGTTCGCGAAATTTTTCCAGGCAGTCCATGGAGCAGAAATAGTGTCGAGTACCGTCCAGGGTGCCAACAATGGCATCATCTTTTGCCAGATACATCTTGCAGATTGGATCCTGCACCGTCTCTTCTCCGGTATCTTGGGTGCTGGAGGCCGACAACGGCTTTTTAGGTGCCGTCAGCGTCTTGATAATCCGAAAACCGATATAGCCCAAAAGTAACCAGATCAAAAGGCGAAACATAGGTTTGTTACTCCAGAAGGCTCACCTGCTCGTCGGTTGTCAGACTGGTCAGCAGATCAGCTATGGTTTGCTTGCTGACAGGCTCACGCAACGTGGGAGCAATATCGGCCAATGGTAGCAGCACAAAACGGCGTGCTGTCATACGTGGGTGGGGCAGGGTCAGGTCTGGTGTCGATAACTGCTCCGTGCCATACAATAGTAAATCAAGGTCCAGCCGCCGTGATTGTGGTTCTGCAGCAGGAGTCCTGCCAAAAATAGCACGCTCTATCCGCTGCAGCTCAGTTAACAGATCGTGAGGCGTTTGGGTGGTTCTAAGCCGTGCAACCCCGTTGTAAAAGGCAGGGGTGCCGGAGGGCATGCCCACCGGCGATGTCTCATAAAAACGGGACAGACCGGTGACGCGACTACCGGGTATCTTGCCCAGTTCTCCCACTGCCCGTAGCAGGTTCAGTTCCCGGTCTCCCAGATTGGAGCCAAGGGCGATGTAAGCATCGGTTTCCACAGGCGGGATTAAACCATACTTGTGCTGGGGCGTCAACCGCAGGACAAAAAAGCCCCCGTCACCAGGAGGGGCGGCAACGAGGGCGATGAGACCCCCAGGGGTCTCGCAAGCATATTCCTGCTGTTGGCGGGGCTGAGTGTTGATCTACTCCACCGCAAAATGGGTGCGTAGCTACGTAGCTAACCGGCGCTGTGAGCGTAGTGCTGGCAGTTTGTTGACAGACAACAGGCTGCACACTGGGGCTTTGGACGGCAGACCAGCTTCCCCAACTCAACGATCAATGCGTGGTACTCATTAAAGAGGGCGGTGTCCAAAGGTAGCCGATCCATGAAGTAGTCACGTAGCCGATCATAGCTGAACTGCTCATCAACCAGCCCCAACCGGCTGAAGATCCGCCTGGTGTAGGTATCCACTACAAAGCTGGGCTTTTGCCCGGCATAGAGCAAAATAGAATCAGCAGTTTCAGGACCGATCCCTTTCACCGCCAGCAGTTCATGCCTGGTTGTCTGCCAAGGCTCTGCAAAGAGCTGGTCCAGACTGCCGTGATAGCCCTGCAGCACAAAGGCAGTAAAGGCCTGCAGCCGTGTTGCTTTGACATTAAAATAACCTGCCGGTCTGATCAGTGCTGCCAGCTCATCCGGCATCAGGGTGGCAATTCCGGTAATGGACAACCGGTCCGCTGTCTTCAGATTGGCAATCGCCTTTTCCACATTGCCCCAGTTGGTGTTCTGGGTCAGGATGGCGCCGACACAGACCTCAAAGGGAGTCTCGCCAGGCCACCAGTGACGGGGAGCATACTGCGCCAACAGGGTATCAAAAATTTTCTGTAGCTGTTTACCTGCCAACCAGCACCCGTAGATTTTTAGGGTTGATTTTGTAACCGCCGGAAACCGTGACATAGCCTTTGTACAGGTCGCTGATGTCAGTAATCCTGGCCATAAACCAGGCGTCTCGACGGGCAGATTCTTTGTTCTCTGGTTGCTGGTAAACATCAACTACCTGGCGTCCCTCAAACATGACCATCAGAGCACCCAGTCGGATCTCATCCGGTCTGGCAAGTCTGGTACGCCAGAAATATTTGGTCCACTGGCTGGCACCGTTTGCAATCCTGAAAAACTCGGCTTCACCCTTGGTTTGAGCGTTGGGGGGCTGGGTCATTTTGGACAAGGTAACATAGATCCAGGCGTTGTCTCCCATTGGCTGCTCGCTGATAAAAAAGTCGTCAGACTGGATATAATGCCGGTCTTCTCCAGCTGCAGGGGCTTCATAACGCGGTTGTGGTGCAGACTCTTCCTGGGCAGGGGGAACCTGTTCACGAATCTGTTGGCCATCAGTCACCAACTTGTCAACCTCGTCCATAAAACCTGCCTGTGCGGTTCCGCAGCTCACCAAAATCAGTGCCAGCACTAATACCTTCTTCATACCGAACCTCCATTTGTTTCAAACTGTTGGGTTGTGTACAGCCCCTATACCAGAGATTTGTGATCTGTAAAGTGCCACCAGTTAGATAGAGGCGGCTATCCCCTGCTGCATTTCAGGATAACGCAGGGTAATGCCCAGCCCCTGCAGCATCCGGCGGTTATCCACCACCCGCGATTCCATGAAATAGGTGAACAGTAGCGGCGGCATCACCCTGCGGGCCTCTTCAAGATCGATCTGGGACTGGCGGGGTTTCTGCAAAGCATCGGCACAGGCGTTGAAGTAGGCGGTCATGCTGGCCGGATGGCCGTCGCTGACATTGTAGATGCCGGTCCCTTGTTCTAGGGCAGCCAGACAAACCTGGGTCAGGTCGTCAACATGAATCCGGTTGGAAGGTTTGGCCAGTTCTTCCAGCAGTAACGGCTGGCCTTGATTAATTTGCATCAGTGGCAGACGCCCCCTGCCGTAGATGGCCGAAACCCTTAGAATTACTACCTGAATGCCATGTTTCAGCCCAAAGGCCTGAAACAACTGTTCAGCATCCAGGCGCCGCTTACCCATGGCGCTGGTCGGTTCAACCGGACTCTGCTCTGTGACCACGGTGCCGCCGGTATCACCGTAAACGCTGGTTGCACTCAGGTAGACGATCTTTGTGGGCAATGCCTGATCCCGCTCCAGAGCTGCACAGAAATTGCGGGCCCGCAGATCAATACTGCCGCCCCCCTGGGGAGGTACGCTGTACAGCAGCATGCGTCCGGCCAGCGGAAGCAGCGGTATATCTTCCAGGTCATCCATGCTGCAGAAACAGACTTCAGCACCAGCCTTGGCCAAAGCTGCCGCCTTTTCTTCATCCCGCAGATGTACGGCCACGTTCCAGCCCCGCTTAAGTGCCTGCTGGGCCACCAGTGTGCCGGTATAACCACACCCGGCAATAAACAGCTTCTGCATGGTTGTATTATCCCTTTCCTTCATCAAGTAGCTCATCCAGGGGATGCTTCTTTTCAAGCGGCACAATCCGCACCTTGATGGCCCCCTTGCCCCATAGCCCGACCTGCTGGGCTGCTGCCCGGGAGAGGTCGATCAGATTCCGTACTGCGTGGCGGGGATGGCAACGGTCATTGATGATCACCGATACCTTCTGTCCGCTCTTGATATTTGCAACCGTAACCATGGTTCCCAGCGGCAGCAGGGCATGGGCGGCAGTCATCTTATCAGGGTGATAACGCTGTCCTGATGTGGTCCGCCGTCCGATGAAGCGGGAGGCATAGTAGGTTGCCACGCCAATCTGGGGGTCCTTGGGCATATCTCCATCTTGTGCCAGAACCTCCAGCAATTGTGCATCGGTCAGGTCATCCCGTTCAACCGCAGGTGCTGCGTTGACAGAGCAGGGCAGAAGGAGAAGCAGTATCAGAAGATACCTGATCATCGTTGCAGATACTCCCGGATACCATCCCTGAAACGGATCGGCTCAAATTGGAAGGTCTTTTGCCAGCAGCCATCGCAGATATTTTCTTCAAGCAGCATCTGTAGTTGATCCATGGTGATCGGAAAAGTGCTGAACCCCTGCAACGTCTTGATGATCGGTTTCATCAGCGATAATGGCAGGGCCGGTTTCCAGGGATGTCCCTTGCCAAGCGCCTCGGCAATGGCATCCAGCAGCTCACGATAGGTCAGGCGATCTTCACCGCACAGTTCAAAGGTCTGACCAGCAGTCTCCGGCTTCTCCAGAACATCAGCATAACAGCGGGCAACATCAGCACCATGAATCGGTTGCAGCCGATAGTTGCCATCACCCATGGTGGGCATGACCGGCGCCAACCGCAGGTTGGCCGCCAGCATGTTCACAAAAGCATCCTTTGGGCCAAAGATCAGTGAAGGCCGGAAGATAGTCCAGGCCAGGCCGCTACCCCGCACGATCTCCTCCCCCCGCCATTTGGTGCGATGGTAGCCGGAGACCGCGTCAAGGCGTGTTCCCAAGGCAGACATCTGCAGATAACGTAGCACTCCTGCATGCTGCGCTGCCTGCACCATGCAGGCGGTGGCCTCCACA
>NZ_JAOTRZ010000288.1 GCF_030247655.1 Trichlorobacter sp.
GATAACAGGCGCACGAAAGCCTTATTATTGCCGCCATCAACGCTAGCCGAAGCAACCTCAATCTGTTTCACCAGCTTCTGTTCATAGGCATCCACAGCATCCAGACGGTAGAGCATGTGGTGTTTGTCTGCATGGGTTGCAGAATAGCGCAAGGTGCAGAGCGGGTTCATGGCTCCCAGGGCTTCCTTGCCTCGGCCTTCCAGACCACCGTCAACAGATTGCGGTTCATCAACAATAATAATGGGGGATGTGGCCCGGATCAGGTCAATCGGCTTTTCGCCACCGGTCTTTTCGCTGTCTTTGTAGAGGTTATTCACATCCTTCTTGTTGATTGCGCCAACCGTTGCCACCATGATCTGGATGTTTGGGCTGGTGGCAAAGTTGCGCACCTGTCCCAGCTTGGATGAATCATACTGGAAGAATTCATACCCCTTGGCACCGGGATACAGCCCCTCAAAGTGGTCTCTGGTTATTTCCAGGGTCTTGTTGGTGCCTTCCTTGATAGCCACAGACGGCACGACGATAACAAACTTGGTGAAGCCGTACCGCTTGTTCAGCTCAAATATCGTCCGCAGGTAGACATAAGTCTTGCCAGTGCCGGTCTCCATCTCCACCGTAAAATCACCAGATGAAAGAGAATCTGATGGACGCAGGCCATTACGGAGCTGAATATCCTGCAGATTAGCCAGCAGTTCATCATCCAGAAGCTGCAACCGGTTGCCAATACCCAGATCATTCTGGGCAAAGGCCAGCAGATGTTGTTCGCCAATGCTGCTGGTAACGGTAAATTCGGTACGACAGATTTCCTGACCACGAAAAAGATCGGCCACTGCTTCAATGGCGGCATGCTGGTAGTCAAGGTTATGTTCAAAGTGGAGTTTCATGAATGGGATTCCTTATATTATCAATCCGCAGATGGCGCAGATTTACACAGATATAATCTGAAAAACTGTTACCACGAAACACACAAAACACACGAAATTAAAGGCAAAAGCAGGTCTTTTAGGTTAAAACCCCAAGAGTTTTTCTGGTTTCTTCAAAAAGTTCTTTCATGTTTTTAGCGTATATCGTGGTTAAGCGTTTTTTATCTGCGTTTATCTGCAAAATCTGTGGATAAAAATCAAATGAACTTGTAAGTATTCCTTACAGGTTACTTTTAGACACTCAGTGAACTGTTCGGTATTTCCGAATAGTTGCTATTCCTCACTATTGGCTTCAATCAGCGCCCGCTCCCGCGTCAGCTCCTTTTGCAACTCTTCTTCGCTTGGCAGGTAGTCCATATATTGCGAGGCAAATATCTGTTTGCGGTCGCTCAGCACAGAATATTTGGCAACCGCTTCACTCTTGTCTGAGCAGAGGATCAGTCCGATGGTAGGATTGTCGCCCGGCACTTTGAAACAGTCCTCAAACATACGGACATATCCATCCATCTGGCCAACATCCTGGTGAGTCAATTTGCCGATTTTTAGGTCAATCAACAGAAAACATTTAAGAATGAAATTGTAAAAGACCAGATCGATATAAAAATTCTCTTCATCAAACCGGAGCTGCTTCTGCCGGGCAACGAACGAAAATCCTTTTCCCAGCTCCAGCAAAAACATCTGCAGGTTGCTGATAATGGCTTTTTCCAGGTCTTTTTCATGCAATGAAGGAGAATCGGGAAGGTCAAGAAATTCCAGCACGTAAGGTGATTTCATCAGGTCTATCGGTGACAGCGTATCGCCGGGCAGTCTGTCACGCTTTTCAGGTTTCAGCCCCTCTACGCCTTTGTTCTGCAAAATCCGTTCAAAATAAGCGGTCTGTATCTGACGTTCAAGCTGGTACTTGGTCCAGCCACAATCTATGGCCTCCTTTTCATAGAAAAGTCTGGCTTCCGGCTTATTAACCCGCATCAGCGCCCTATAGTGCGACCATGTGAGCGATGATGAAAAGCCGCCTAATTCGCTACCTGCCGGGTAGCGTAATACATTGCTGGTACATTCTGTCCCGTTTGGGGATAGAATTTGATTGTTGGTAATGGCATCAGGGGAAGCGGTAGATTCTCTTCCTGCCGGGGATAGAATCGCTGGTGTCCGATTTGAATATACCTGATAAAACTGCCGGAACTTCCATAGAGTGGGAGAAGAAAACCCTTTGCCATACCTAACAGTAAGCTGTACGGAAAGCTTTTCTATAACCTGTTTTCCATACTCAGCCCGCTCATCGCCCTGCTGCAACTCCTGCACAATTTCACGGCCTATCAGCCAATAGGCAATCACCATGTTGCTGTTGACTGCCCGCACCACATTGGTTCGCGCCTGTTCAAGGATGGAAACAACCCTATCCATCAAGCCATCACCGGATACATTGATTAATGCACTCATCGGCGTAATCTGCGGACGTTTTCCCATAGCTACAGACTCCTCACATCATCCAGACCATGCTGCTGGAGGATGGCGGTAAGGTTAGTCTTGGTCACGTCATCGGCAAAGGCGCTGTCACGGAATACCAGGCGGGTATCAACGGCTGGCTTCAGTTCGACATGCCAGCTAATTATCCCCTGTGCCAGCGGCTCAACCGCATCACGGTTAATAGCTTCTGCCAGGCAGACCAGCAAGGCACCGGCACCAATGCTATAGACTGTTTTATCGGCAATGGTTTTCTGCTCAATGGGAACCGTCAGATCAAGCCCCAGCTTCAGCAGCAGTTCATAGAGGATATCCTGCTCACTGCGGCCAGCAACAATATGTTCTGCATGATCCAAGAGGGTCTGCTCCAGATCATCCCGGTTGGGTTGCCAGGCACGGATGTTTGAGGTGTCGAGTTTGAAGACGCGGAAACCAAGGTCGCCGGCAAAGAGTGGGTTGTCTTCTTTGATTTTCTTGCCAGCACGGCGGAGGCGTTCTTTGGTTAGTTCGGCAATAGTACGAGATTTACCAAGCTTATCACAGTATTTTGCACCTATTTTTTGATCCTTGTCATCCGGATCTAATGGTTCCGGAAGTTGCACAAGAACAAATCTACGTTTTCTATTATCTTGTACATTTAAACGCCATACAGCATGCCCAGAAGACCCGAAAAAAGAAAAAAAATCAATAATGCAGTCATCTGGTTCAAGTAGATATTCAAACAATTCTTTTAGTAATAGTAC
>NZ_JAOTRZ010000008.1 GCF_030247655.1 Trichlorobacter sp.
CCCCCGCCATTTGGTGCGATGGTAGCCGGAGACCGCGTCAAGGCGTGTTCCCAAGGCAGACATCTGCAGATAACGTAGCACTCCTGCATGCTGCGCTGCCTGCACCATGCAGGCGGTGGCCTCCACATGCAGACGCTCAAAGGTAATCCCTTTGGCAGGAAACTCACGGATGATCCCCACCAGATTAATGGCCGCATCGCAGCCTTTCATGGCCTGCTGATAGCTTGACGGATCAGTGACATCTCCCTGGCAGAGCGTTATCCCCGGCTGTACCGAACCTGACCCGGCATGAGAGAGCAAAATCAGCTCATACCCACGTTTCAGTAGTTCTGTGGTTAAATGACCACCGACAAAACCGGTGCCGCCAGCAATGAAGATCTTCATTGGGTTACCTCCATGGATTATACCGCTCCTGCAGCCACGCGCAGGGTCAGCCAGGCCACTGCTACATATCGCGCCAGCTTGCCCACCCCTGCCAGCAACAGGAAGATTGGAAAGCGAATCTTGAGCAGTCCGCCTACCAGACAGAGCGGATCGCCCACCACCGGCAGCCAGGACAGCAGTAATGAGAAACTACCGTAACGCTGATACCATGACTCGGCCCGTTGCCGCTGCTGGTCACTGATCCTGAATAACCGGGCCAGCAGCCAGTCACCGCCATAGCGACCAATCAGCCAGGTGGTGCAGGCCCCCAGTGTGTTACCTGCTGTGGCGGTCAGTACGCTGGTGGCAGGGTCATAGCCCTTGACCAGCATCAGTACCAGCAGCCATTCTGAACCAAGTGGCACCAGGGTCGAGGCCAGAAAACTGAGCGCAAACAGGGCAGGATAGCCGGGCTGCTGCAGAAACGGAAACTGCGTGACCAGATATGTCAGAAAGCCGTTGTCAGGGAGCACAACATCACGTACCTTTGTTTAGATGCTTCAGTATACCTGAGTTTTTTAGTAAAACAACCGGGGGAAACGATGAAAACCAGAGGCAAGCCAACCGGCCATTACACCCAGGCAGCACGTTTGCACAATGTCATCCGTCTGATTGAGACCCGTAATGGTATCACGCTGGATGATCTGGTGGAGGAAACCGGTGTTGATCGCCGCACCGTGCATCGGGATCTGGTGGCGATTCAGCAGGCCGGTTACCCACTGATCGCCAAGAGGCAGGATGGGCATAAGGTGTACCGCTTCCTGACCAATACCCGTCAGGTGGCTCCGATCACCTTTACTTTGGATGAGCTGGTGTCGCTGCACCTGTTAAAGGCCTGTGCCGGACTGTTGCCGCCCGAGCCGTTTGGGGCCGAGATTGATGCCATCTTTGCCAAGATCCATGCCTCATTACCACCCCGCTCTGTGGCCCATCTGGAGCGGATTGCCCGGGTGTCACTACCCCGCTTTCAGGGGGGCAAAACCTATGCCGGGTCTGCCGAGCTGTTGTCTGAGCTGCGTCGGGCGTTGCTGTACCAGTATCGGGTTAAACTGTCCTATAGCCGCAGTGGCAAAGAGGCTGCGTTGTATGAGATCGATCCCTATACATTGGTGCTGGCCAAAGGGGGGCTCTACCTGCTTGCCCATGCCCATAATCGTAGGGCTGTACGACTGTTTGCGGTGGAGCGGATTGTCGGCTTGACCGTCACTCGCCAGCGTTTTGAAATGCCGGATGAGTTCAGCCCTGAACATCACTTCAGTGACGCCTTTGGCCTGGTGTCTGATCAGCCGATGCAGCTCAAGATCCGTTTTGACGCTGAGGTGGCCCATATGGTGCGGGACCGGGTTTGGCGGCCAGACCAGACCATGCTGACCGAGCCGGATGGCTCGGTGCTGCTTTTCTTTGAGGCAGCCGGTTCGCTGGAAATATTGGCCTGGATACTTTCCTACGGCCGACATGCAGAACTGTTGGAACCTCCTGAACTACGCAAGGAGTTGAAGCGTCAGATCAAGGGGCTGCGTGAAATCTATCGTAAGAAATGAGGCAAACTGAACTTTGATTCTTGACCCTGATTCCGTGTCCCTGCATAATTCACAACCATGACTACTATGACCTTAGACACCATTATTGCTGACCGTATCCGCGCCACTGGCCGGATGACCTTTGCCGACTACATGACTGCCTGCCTCTATGAACCGGGCCTGGGCTATTACACCTCACCGGGCCGCAAGGTTGGAACTGAAGGGGATTTCTACACCAGCATTACGGTGCATGCCACCTTTGGGCGGGTGATTGCCCGTGAGATCGCTGCCATGTGGCGATCCATGTGCTGCCCGACTGACTTTACCCTGGTGGAAGTGGGGGCTGGTCATGGCCGTCTTGCCTGCGACATCATGGATTTCCTGGCAGAGCAGCAGCCGGACTGCTATGCCGCTACAAAGCTGGTGCTGGTTGAGCAGGAGCCGTCCCTGGCCGAGGCTCAGGCGGCCCTGCTGGCCAAGCATGGTGATAAGCTGTCCTGGCTCTCCCCAACAGAGTTGCCGAACTTTCGTTTCAGTGGTGTGCTCTACTCCAATGAACTGCTGGATGCCATGCCGGTGCATCGGGTGTTGATGGCCGAACAGGGTTTGAAGGAAATTTACGTTACGCTGGATGGCGACCAACTGCAGGATCTGGCTGATGTGCCGTCTACCCCGGCGCTCGAGGCATATCTTGAACGCTTTGGGATTCCGTTGCACCCCGGGCAGGAGGCTGAGGTCTCTCTGGCTGGTCTGTCCTGGTTTGAAAACGTAGCTGAATGTCTCCAAAATGGTTTTATCCTGACCATTGACTATGGCTGGGCCAAGGCCGAACTTTACTCGCCCCAACGTAATCTGGGCACCCTACTCTGCTATTACAAACATACCGTGGAAGATAATCCGTACCAGCGGCTGGGCCAGCAGGATATCACCACCCATATCAATTTCAGCGCCTTGATTGAGCGTGGTGAAGAATTGGGCCTTAAACCGCTCTGGTTTGGCGAGCAGTCCCGCTTTTTGCTGGCTGCCGGGGTGATTGAGGAGCTGGAGGCGATTGAGGCATCAGACCTGCCGGAAAAAGACAAGTTGAAGCTGCGGTTGACCATCAAGCGTCTGATCATGCCGGAAGGGGGGATGGGTGATACCTTCCGGGTGCTGGTGCAGTCCAAAGGGGTGGCAGAGCCCAAACTGGGCTGTCTGCGTGGTATCAGCCTGTGAACCGGGATCTGATCAAGGCGATTGTGTTTGATCTGGACGGTACGCTCTATGTTTCAGAAACATTTGAACAGATAATCTGGGAATCTGCTTCACGCTATGTTGGTGAGTTGTTGGGGGTGCCGCCAGCAGAGGGGGGCGCGCGTCTGAAGGAGTTGCGTCAACGCCTGACCGATGAGCGGGGCACCGTACAAACCATTGCCGTGGCGATAGAGACCTTAGGCGGTACGGTGCCGGAGCTGCACCGCCGCTTTGCAGAAGAGCTGGACCCCCATGACTACATTCAGCCTGATCCTCGCGTCCTGCCGTTGATTTCGGCGCTGGGACAACGGTATGTCTGCTGGCTACTGACCAATAACAATCAAACGTTGACCAGCAAAATTCTCAGCTGCCTGGATCTTGAACAGGGCTTCCAGCGAGTAATCACCATCAATGACACCTGGCGGCCAAAGCCTGACCAGGTGGTTTTGGATCAAATTCTGACAGAGTTGTCGTTTCCTCCTGAAGCGGTGCTGTTTGTTGGTGACCGTTATGACATTGATCTTCGCTTGCCTGAGCAGCTCGGCTGTCCGGTGCTTTTGACCAAAACCATTGATGAACTTATGCAACTGGAAGTCTTACTGCCCACACATCTCATTTAAAACAACGTTATTGTCTGCTTGCTTTTTCTCAAACAGCGGTTTATGGTAGTCGGCATACCATACCGCAACCGGTCAACACTGCGTACTTCCTATATCCGTGGAGGTGTTACCAATGTTTAAAGCCCGCCTTACAGCCAAGGTACTGATTGCCATCGCCGTGACTCTGTCCATCGGCTTTGCCTGCCTTGGCGTCTTAAGTCTTTACCTCTCCTATACCTCCATGCTTGATCTGCAGCGCCATAGCGCCCGTCAGGCCGCTGCCAACGTGATGCGCGACCTGATTGAACTGAAGATGAAAGGTGATTTTTCAGTTTTTAACAAGTATGTGGATGAGACGGTCAAGGACGGCGGTGCTCTCAAAATTCAGTTGTTCCATGCCGATGGCAAGCAGTATAGCGGGAGTGAGACCAGTGAGTTGGTCAAACAGGCGGTAGAGGCAGGTGCGCAGAAAGAACAGAATATCAGTATTGACGGGAAGTCAGCCCTGGTTCTGGCTACCCCCCTTGCCAATGAAGCCCGTTGTAATGCCTGCCATGCTGCCGGCCCCAAATTTCTGGGGGGACTGCAGCTGGTCACCTCGCTGGAAGAGGGGGTTGCCAAGGCAAAAAAACTGGCCCTGATTCTGACCGGTGTGGGGGTCTTTTTCTTTTTCCTGATTATCGGTGTGCTTTATCTGTTGATTTCTCGGCTGGTGGTGCGACCGATTCGTGAACTGTCCGCCCAGGTGGAAGATATTGCCAAGGGCGAAGGTGATTTGACCAAGGTGCTGCCGATCCGTTCCGATGATGAGATCGGCCATCTTGCTGGTGAAGTCAACCACCTGACCCAGACGGTACGTGAAATCATCTCTTCACTTTATCAACAGGCCTGTCAGCTGGGCGGGCATACCTGTGAACTCTCCAATGCCACCGAGCGGATTGCCAAAGAAGTGCAGGATCAGATGGAGCATGCCGATACGGTGGCCACTGCTGCAGAGGAAATGAGCAGCACCATCCAGAACGTGTCTGAAAACACCCATCAGGCTGTTGAGCTTTCAGCAACGGTGGACAGTGCCGCAAGCGCCGGTCTGGCAGTGGTGCAGGAAACCTGGCTCTGCATGAGCAGTGTATCAGAGAGTGTTGAATCAACCCTGGCTGGTATTGCCGAACTGGAGCGATCTTCTGCCAGTATTGGTGACATGCTTTCCCTGATTGAGGATATTGCTGACCAGACCAACCTGCTGGCCTTGAATGCAGCCATTGAAGCGGCCCGTGCCGGTGAGGCGGGACGGGGCTTTGCCGTGGTTGCCGATGAGGTTCGTTCGCTGGCAGAGAAGACTACTAAATCCACCAAGGATATTGAGCGGGTAGTAGCCAAGATCCAGCAGGAAAGCGGGCGTGCGGCAGCCAGTATCCGCAAGGAAAGCGCGTTGGTACAAACCGGGCTGCAGCAGGCTGAAGAGGCCCGCCGCCAGTTGGAAGAGATTAAGAATTGTGCCTCAAGCTCACGTATGATGAGTGAGCTGATAGCGGTTGCAGCAGCAGAACAAACGACGGTAACAGCAGAGATATCTTCTAAAATTCATCATGTGTCTGATGCAGCTCACGGTACCAACCAGATGATGAAGGCCAATATGGAGACCTTTGTCCGTTTTGCCGATACGGTTGAAAATATCTATGGCACGGTGGGGCGCTTCTCGGTGGGTAACTACCATGACCAGGTCAAGGCCTATGCCGCAGAGCTGTCCAGTGGTGTGCAATCAGCCATTGCTGAGGCGATTAAAAACGGCACGTTGTCCGAGGCTGACCTGTTTGACCGCAACTATCAGCCCTATTCTAAAAAGACCGTTCCTCCCAAATTTACCACCCGTTTTGACGGATTCTTTGACCGGGTTATCTCGCCAATGCAGGAATCCATTGTTAATCGTGACAGTCAGATCGCCTATGCTATCTGTTTTGACAACAACGCCTATGTCCCCTGTCACAACCTGCGCTTCAGCAAGCCGTTGACCGGCGACAACACGGTAGACATGGCTAATAACCGTACCAAGCGGATCTTTGGTGACAACACCGGTATGCGGTGCGCCAAGAATACCGATGGGGTCCTGCTGCAGACCTATCGCCGTGATACCGGCGAAATTCTGAATGACCTTTCAGTGCCGATCTTTATCAATGGCAAGCATTGGGGTGGCATCCGTTTTGGCTACAAGGCCCCGTGCAGTTTGAAGTAACGGAACATTAAGGAGGTTTTATGCCATTGATGATCTGGGGGCCGATGTTTGAAGTAGGAGTAGATCAGATAGATACCCAGCACCATAGGTTGTTCAATCTGGCTAATGAACTGGCCGATGCAGTCAGAGAAAATAAGGGGATGCTTCCGCTGGGTAACATTCTGAATGAACTTACCACCTATACCCAGACCCATTTTGCATTAGAAGAAAAGCTGATGAGCCTGCATGGCTACCCGGCCACTGTAGAACATAAGATCTGCCATCAGGAGTTGGTTAAAAAAGTCGACGATTTTAAACGCGCCTTTCTTGCTGGTGACCCCACTATTGTGGATAGTGCAGTGCGGTTTTTTACTGAATGGCTGTCCAAACATATCATGGAGGTTGACAAGGCGTTTGCCCGTGACCTGATCAAAAAAGGGCTAACATAGCCTTTGCCTTCCTGCTTGGGGGCGAAGCCTGAGCCCCCTCCGCAACCCTGATGAATATACTTTAATTACTGCTTGAATTTCTTGCATTTTCGTTTGGTTGGGCTAAACTCGCTCAATATGCCTAATCATCCCTTCACTATCACTACTCGTAAAGCCATCCTCTGGGCATTGGCAGCAGGCTGTTGCGGCTTTCTGCTAAACCGTTTTCTGCAAGTTGAACTGTACTATCGCCTGGCATTACTGCTGGGCTCTGTCCTGCCGCTGGTGGCCCTGAATCTGCTGGGTTGGCGTTTTGGGGTTCTGGCTGGCGTACTGGCCGCTTCCAGCACCCTGCTACTTTGGCAACAACCGTTTCCATTCCTGATCCTTTTGCTGGAGATGCTGGGTGTAGCCCTGCTGACCAAGCGCGGAATGCGGCTAACCCAGGCAGTTATGCTCTATTGGTTGGCAATCGGGATACCACTGGTGCTGCTCTGCTTTCATTTTTTGTTGGGTACCAGCCTCCAATCAGCCCTGGTTTTTGCACTTAAATTCGGCTTGAACGGCGCCTTTAATGCCCAGATTGCCGCGTTGATCATTGTGGCAATCAGATTTCAACGTTTTAGGGAGACCAGAGCAGCGGAGCACCGCATCTCCTTTGCAGAGGCCTTGACGCTGCTGGTAACTGCTGCAGTTTATATCCCCCCCATGCTGATGTTGATGATCGGTCTGCGCGGGGCTGAAAAGCAACATCAAGCCGCATTGTACAGAGCGTCGTCACAGGTAACCGAGGCAACTCAGACCCTTCTGGGAGACTGGCTTAAACAGCGTCTTGATTCGGTAAGAGCGGTAGCACAGGCGGTGTCCCTGCCACTTACCGCCTCAGCAGACACCAGGCGTGTGATGGCAATCATCAAACAAGGTGATCCTGAACTACTGCGCATCGGCCTGTTTGATAGTCAGGGACATGAAATTACGCATCTGACCGATAGTGGTGAGGTGGTTGGCCAGCGCCTTCTCCTTGATCGTCCCCATGTCACAGAGCCGCTCAAAAATGGCATGCCCTATCTGGGGTCGGCTACGCAGCTGGCCGGCAATCATACGACGGGAAAGATATTAGCGGCACTTGGTCAGCCTATTATTCGTGAGGGTCGCCTGGAGGGTGTTGTTACCGCAGTCATACCGCTTAATCGCTTGCAGGAACGCTGCGATTTTGTCGCTTCCCGCCGTCGCGTAACGTTACGTCTGCTTGATAGCGCTGACAAGCCGCTGGCCATCTCCACCGGCAGTACCGGTCCGGCACCGCCAAAAGGCATACGTGTCATACACCCCCCGAAACAGCCAGGGGTGCCCTGGCTAGAGGTAATGTCCAAAGCTCAGCTGGTAAACCGGGTGCCCCTTACAACCACTCAGCAGTGGGATCTGGTGGTAGAAGTACCCTACCGTCCCGGTTTAGAAGAGATCAATCAACGCGCCATTAAAGAGATGAGCATGATTATGGGGTTGATGCTACTGGTCTGTATGGCTTCGCGAATAGCCACTAAAGGATTGTCACTTTCCACCTTAAAACTGCGCCAGGTCACTGAGCAGCTGCCCTGGCAGATCAGTCGGGGAACTATACCGGCCTGGCCTAAGCCAACGTTTCTGCGTGAGGTTGATGCCTTGAGCAACAATGTTAAAGAGATGGCCGAGAGCCTGAGCCAAACCTTTAACGAACTGAAGACAGTGAATGACCAGCTTGAATACCGGATTGAAGAGCGTACCCGCGAGCTGGAAGAGGCAAAGCAGGCGGCTGAAACAGCAAATCAGGCAAAGAGCCGATTTCTGGCGGTTATGAGTCACGAAATACGCACCCCGATGAACGGCATTATGGGAATCAATGCGCTGCTAAAACAGTCAGAACTCAGCACTGAGCAGCGGGAGCTGCTGGAGCATGCCTCAGACTCTGCCGATGCCCTTCTGCTGATTATTAATGATATTCTTGATTTTTCCAAGATAGAGGCCAAGAGGTTGGAGTTGTGCCTTGCGCCATTTAACCTTGGCAGGCTGGTGGAATCGTTATGTACAATGTACCAGGCCGTTGCGAACAAAAAAGGGTTGAGACTGATCTGCAGCTATAGTAACGAGCTGCCGGAGAGGGTACTTGGCGATCAGGATCGCTTGCGCCAGGTCTTGACCAACCTGCTTAATAACGCTATCAAATTCACACACCAGGGTGAAGTGACACTGACCGTAGCACGGCTTTGTCCTGATGATGAAGATGGCAGGTTCCAGATAGCTTTTCAGATACAGGACAGTGGTATCGGTATAGCCCTGGAAAAGCAGGAGCGGATCTTTGATATGTTCAGTCAGGCTGACAGTTCTACCACCCGGGAGTTTGGCGGCACCGGCCTGGGGCTGGCAATTTGCAAAAGTCTGAGCAGCCTGATGGGGGGAACCATTCAGGTCGTATCAACGCTTGGTATCGGCTCAACATTCCTGCTTATGTTGCCGTTCTCCCCGGTTGTCTGCCAAAGAGAGCCGGATAGTAAAGAACTCCCGATCAATGAGCCGCTTCCACGTATGAAGATTCTACTGGCAGAAGATCAGGCTATCAATCGTCTGGTATTGTGTCGGCTGTTGACAGGGGCGGGCCATCAGGTGGTGGCGGTTGAAAATGGACGCAGACTGCTTGAGGAACTGAGCAAAGAAAGCTATGATCTGGTTGTTACGGATATTTCCATGCCTGAAATGGACGGCTTCCAGGTGATCAAGGCTATCAGGGAGCATCATCTGCCAGGCATTGATCCGGCTATCCCGGTTCTGGCTATGACGGCTCATGCCCTTGATGAAGACCGCGAACGGTGCCTGCAAAGTGGCATGAATGGCTATCTGTCCAAGCCGGTGGATGTTGAGAAACTGATGACTGCACTGCGACAAGTCCGACCAGGACAATACGGGAAGGGGACCGAAATGGTCATGAATAAAGCTGAATTTGAGACCACGCAACAGAGTACGCTAGCGGACGATCCGCTTGACCGCGAATATCATCGCAAGAATTATCTGGCCCTTGGCTGCGGCGATGTGTTGCTGGATGTCTACCGTATTTATCTGGAGAGCGCCCCGTTGAAGGTTGAGCAACTCCGTGCCCACCTGAAAACAGGAGATCTGGAGCAGATTATCAGTCTGTCCCACGGACTCAAAGGTGAATCGGGATCGGTTGGAGGGCGGTTCATTATGGTGACGGCAGCTGCCATGGAAAAGGCTGGCCGTGAAGGCAATCTTGAAGAGGCAAATAGGCTGATGTCAGAGTTGGAGCATCAGTTAGAACGAGTTGTGGCTGCAATTCAGCAGGAGCTTAAGGCGTGAAAGAGCGTAAGGGGCAAGGGGCAAGGGGCAAGGGGCAGGAAAAACCACTAAATATTCTGTTTGCCGCTTCGGAGGCCGCGCCCTATGCCAAGACCGGTGGACTGGGTGAGGTGGTGGGTGATCTGCCCCGCTATCTGCACGCCATGGGGCATGATGTGCGGGTGGTGCTGCCCCGCTATTACAGTATTGATCCTGAACGTTACGATCTAAAACTGTTGTCCGGCAGTCTGGTGGTGCCGATGGGAATTATCGGCGAGATGTACTGCGGGGTCTGGGAAGGCCGCCTGCCCAAGAGCGATGTGCCGGTCTATTTTCTGGAACATCAGGGGCTTTATGGCCGGGCTGGCATCTACGGCGAGGAAAACGTCGGGTTCATGGACAACGACAACCGCTATGTATTCCTCTCCAGGGCAGCCCTGGAATTACCGAAAATGCTGGGCTGGCAACCGGATATTCTGCATGCCCATGACTGGCATACTGCAGCGGTACCGGTTTTTCTGAATACCAGCTACAAAAATGATCCGCTGGTGGGTAATGCCGCCTCAATCCTGACCATCCACAACATGCAGCATCAGGGTGACTTCTATCCCGGCCTGATGGAGGTGCTGGATATCGGCTGGGAGTATTTTACCTTCCTGGGGTTGGAAAAGGATGATCAGGTCAACCTGCTGAAAGGTGGCATCTACCACGCTACCCTGTTGAACACCGTTAGTCAGGGCTATGCCCGTGAGATCCAGACACCGCTCTACGGCTGGGGCCTTGAAGGGGTGCTGCAGGAGCGGGCTGCTGATCTGTACGGTATCCTGAACGGTGTTGATTATAACGAATGGAACCCGGCCACTGATCCGTATCTCCCTGCCACCTACACCGCTGATGACCTGTCCGGCAAATTGACCTGCAAGCGTGCCCTGCAGCGGCGTTTCGGTCTGCCTGAGATAGATGTACCCCTGTTCGGGATTGTCTCCCGCATGGTGCCCCAGAAAGGGACTGACCTGCTGGCCGAGGCGATCCACAGCATGATCAAACTGGATCTGCAGGTGGTGGTGGTGGGCAACGGCGAACCATGGGCGCACTTCTTTTTTGGCGGCATGGCCCATCGTCATCCTGAAAAAGTTGGCTGCTTTATCGGCTACGACAATGCCCTGGCCCATCTGGTTGAGGCTGGATCAGACTTCTTCCTGATGCCCTCCGCCTTTGAACCCTGCGGCCTGAACCAAATGTATTCGCTGGCCTATGGCACCCCGCCAGTGGTGCGTGCCACCGGTGGTCTGGATGATAGTGTTGAAAACTTTGATGAAGCAGCCTTAACCGGCGATGGCTTCAAGTTCTGGACCCAGACCGCTGCTGCCCTGTACGATACAGTGGGCTGGGCTACCTGGACCTTCTATAACAATCCTGAAGGACTGGCTGCCTTGCGTAAAAACGGTATGGCGAAAAGGTTTACCTGGGAAGAATCAGCCCGCAAGTACGACATCCTGTACCGGGAGGCATTACGGAGGAAACGCGGTGCAGCCTAGATCGCTTTGTCAGTACGTTGTTGCTATATGCCTGATGGTTGTATTTGCACCGGTTGCACAGGCCTATGAGTCGATTGCCGCCTATCCAATCCTCCCAGCTGGCTACCATTCCATCAAGGTCTTTGATAGCCAGAGTCGTTTTGTTGGACGGTTGTTACCTGAAAAACGCTACTGGGTCACCATTGACCGGATCCCCCTCTTTCTGCAAAAGGCGATTGTTGCGGTTGAAGATGCCCGCTTTTATGAGCATGGCGGCGTTGATCTGCGTGGTATCGCCCGGGCAGCGGTTAAAAACGTGGCAAAAGGCCGACTGGCTGAGGGTGGATCCACCATCACCCAGCAGCTTGTCAAAAACAAGTATCTCAGCAGTGAAAAGAGCCTTGACCGCAAAGTCAACGAAGGCTTGATGGCACTTGAGCTTGAAAAGAAGTACTCAAAAAAGCAGATCCTGGAGATGTACCTGAACGAGATCTACTACGGCAACGGTGCCTGGGGCATTGCGCAGGCTGCCCGGATCTACTTTGATAAGGCACCGGAAGAACTGACTGATATTGAGTGTTCCTTTCTGGCAGGTATTCCCAAGAACCCTGGTCGTTATAACCCGTTGGGTAAACCGGTTGATGTGGCCAGGCGGCGCTCCATTGTGCTGCAGCGGATGGTTGATGTGGGGGTACTCTCCAGTAGTCAGTTGCGTCAGCAGACCAGCCATACCGTAGCGCCGGTTCCTCCTAACCAGGCCCCCTGGTACCTGGCGCTGGTGCATGCAAAACTGGTTGAACGCTATGGTCCGGCGGTCTTTGAACAGGGAGGGCTTGAGGTTACCTCGGCCATGGACCTGGGCTTGCAACTTAAGGCAGAGCAGATCCTCCATGACAGTGTTGTCAAGCTGTCACCCCAGCTGCAGGGCGCACTGGTTGCGGTTGATCCGGTCAGTGGAAATCTGGTGGCAGCTGTCGGTGGCACCAGCTATCTGAAGGGTGGTTTTAACCGTGCCATCCAGGCCAAGCGTCAGCCAGGCTCATCTATCAAGCCGTTGATCTACGCGGCTGCCCTGGAACAGGGGGTTACTGCAGCAAGCCTCTGGAATGACGTTGCAGTCAGCTATCCTCAAGGTGCTGGTGAAAGTTGGACTCCCCATAACTATGATGGCAAGTCTCACGGTATCATGACCTTGCGTCAGGCTCTGGCAAGCTCAAACAACGTGATTGCGGTCAAGTTGCTGGAGACCATTGGCATTCCCGCCTTTACGGAGGTCGCTGCAAAAAACGGGCTGGCCCTGCATGGCAACAACCTCTCGCTGGCACTGGGCACTGAAGAGGTAACCCTGCATGACCTGGTGCTGGCCTATGCGCCGTTTGCAACAGGCGGGGTGCGTACTGAGCCGCGCTCCATCCTGCGTATTTACGAAACCTACCGTAAAGTCTGGTTTGAAAACACAACCAGCAGCAGTCAGGCTCTCTCACCGGCCACCGCCTTTATTACCACCAGTATGTTGAAGGACGTGCTGATGAGCGGTACTGCCAGGGGGCTGAAAAAGTTCAGCCAGAAATACCCGGCAGCAGGCAAGACCGGCACCACCAACGACTACCATGATGCCTGGTTCATCGGCTACACTCCGCAGTTGGTGGCGGGGGTCTGGGTCGGCCATGATCAGCCAAAGTCCGGAGGTAAGGGGTTTACCGGCGGTGCAGTGGCAGCGCCGATCTGGGAGCGGTTCATGCGACAGGCCCTGGTGGGCAAACCGGCTACCGACTTTGTCCGGCCTGATAGCGTGGTTTCAGTGACCATTGACCCAACCAACGTCTTGCTGGCAACACCAGTCTGCCCAGTCAAGCGGGAGGAATTCTTTGCCAGCGGTACTGAACCGGATGACTACTGCCCCATGCATGGCGGCGAACCGGCGGCTGCTCCGCCAAACATACCACCACCGCCTCAAGTCCCTGTCCCCAAGCCGTAGAGCCCTTTGATGCAGTCTGCCGTCAGGTACTCTGCATTGGGCTGCTTTACAAAACTTTACCTATCCCGCCTGCCTTTTAACCCAGATATCCCCTTACAAAGAGTAGAGTTTTTCCTGAACACGAGATGCCTGAAACAGGCATCGTGCAAAGGAGATACCCATGACCGCCAGCCACAGAAAACAGCTCGTCACCCTCTGTCTGTTTAGTGCCATGATCCCAGCGCTCTGTTGGGCTGACAACGACAGTAACAGACCGCCCTGCGGTGAGCGCAGAAGGCCACCCCAAGAAGCCTTTGATGCCTGTAAGGGTAAAACCGAAGGGGCGGTCGTTACTATTTCAACCGCCCACGGCAGTTTTAAGGCTACCTGTAAGAACTTTGCGGGTTCACTGGCAGCGATGCCGGAATGTGCGCCACCACCACCGCCGCCGCGAGACGGCTATGGCCCGCCGCCGGAACGATAGGGAACGGTATATCTATGGCCAGTTATGAACAGACCTTTCTGGAGCAGATCACCCATCTCCACGGCCAGGATTTTTCTGGCTGGCAGGGCTGGCAGTTGCTGATGGAGTGGATCAAACGCCAGCCATGGAAACTCGAGTTTTTCGGAGAGGCAAAGATCCCGGCTCGTATGCTGCATCCCCCTACGCTGGTGACGGAGTTAACCAGATTTCTTGAAGGAGCACCAGAACCGGCAGTACCGGAAGAGAGCAGCCCAGATGTCCAGACGCAACCTGATACTGAGTAGTACCATTGTTCTTGTCCTGTCTGTTGTAGGTCTGTTTTTATGGAAGCAACAGGCTGCCCAAACAGGGGTCAGCTACCTGACTGCCACGGCTACCCGGATGGATATCGAGGATCGGGTGCTTGCCAGCGGTGTGTTGTACGCACTCAAGACGGTGGAGGTGGGAGCCCAGGTTTCAGGGCAGTTGAAGAAGCTGCATGTGGCATTGGGAGACAAGGTCAAGGCCGGGCAACTGCTGGCTGAGATTGATCCGGTGCTGCAGCAGAATACCCTCAAGGAATCCACCGCCCAGATTGACAACCTGCAGGCCCAGAAGCGTTCTAAGCAGGCGCTGCTGCATCAGTACGAGCTTGCCCTGCAGCGCCAGCAGCAGATGGCCGTAAAGGACGCAGCACCAAAAAGCGATCTGGAAAGCGCCCAGGCCCAGTTGGATTCCACCCGTGCCGAGATTGCCGCGCTGGATGCCCAGATCGCCAAGGCCAGGATCGCGGTTGATACGGCTAAGGCCAATCTGGGCTACACCAGAATCGTCGCCCCGATGGATGGTGTGGTGATCTCAATTGTCACGGAAGAGGGGCAGACCGTTGTGTCGGCCCAGGCAGCCCCCACCATCCTCAAGCTGGCTAATCTGCATACCATTACGGTCAAGGCCCAGATCTCCGAGGCTGACGTTACCAAGGTCAAACCTGGTCAGCCCGCCTACTTTACCACCCTTGGTGATAGCACTACCCGGCACTACGGCGTGTTGCGGGCGATAGAACCGGGCCCCTATACCACCAGCACCAGCAGTGCGGTCTATTACAACGGCCTGTTTGAGGTTCCCAACCCGGAAGGGAGGCTGCGGGTCTCCATGACCGCCCAGGTCTCAATTGTACTGCAACAGGCGAAACAGGTGCTCTGCATCCCGTCCGGCGCATTGGGGGAACAGGAGAAGGATGGCCGCTATCTGGTGAAGGTGCTGCGTAACACACAGCCGGAACTGCGCCGTGTTCGGATCGGTATCAATAATCACAGTCAGGCTCAGGTGCTGGAAGGGTTACAGCAGGGTGAGTCGGTGGTGATAGGTGACAGCGCTTCAGTTCCTAAAACCGAAAAAACCAGCAGCATGCCGCAGGGGCCGCCGCCGGGCGGAAGACGCTAGCCGTGCCGCGACCACTGCTTGCACTTACCGGGCTGGGGCGCAGTTTTGCTGCCGGAGATCAAACCTTGGCGGTGCTGAAGGACCTTAACCTGACCATCCAGAGCGGTGAGATGGTGGCCATTATGGGGGCTTCCGGCTCGGGTAAATCCACTCTGATGAATATCCTTGGCTGTCTGGACCGGCCCACGCAAGGCAGCTACTGTATTGATGGTCAGGACACGGCCAGTCTGGATGGCGATGCCCTGGCAAAGCTGCGGCGTGAGTATTTTGGGTTTATCTTCCAGCGCTACCACCTGCTGCCCCATCTGGATGCTGTGGGTAATACCGAGATACCTGCCATCTACAGCGGCATGGGAAAGGTTGCACGTCGAGAGCGTGCCCATACCCTGCTGACCCGGCTGGGGCTTGAGGATCGCTTTGAGCATCGTCCCGGTCAGCTTTCCGGCGGCCAGCAACAACGGGTCAGCATCGCCCGTGCCTTGATGAACGGCGCTGAGGTCATACTGGCTGATGAGCCGACCGGTGCCCTGGACAGCAAGAGTGGCCAGGAAACCCTGGATATCCTGCATGAGCTGCATCGTCAGGGCCAGACCATCATCCTGGTGACCCATGATCTGCAGGTGGCCCGTCATGCCCAGCGGATCATTGAATTGAGTGACGGGGTGATTGTCAGTGATCGCCCCAATCCCGGGGCTGCACCTTTGCAGAAACAGGAACGGTCCCGGAAACCCCACCTGTTAGCCGCTGAACAGGCGCTTGGTGCCACCTGGGGGCGCTTTGTGGAGGCGTTCAAGATGGCCCTGATCGCCATGGTTTCCCATCGTCTACGCACCCTGCTGACCATGCTGGGGATCATTATCGGCATCACCTCGGTGGTATCGGTGGTGGCATTGGGGCAGGGGGCACGTCAAAAGGTGATCAATGATATCAGCTCCATGGGCACCAATGTGATCGATATCTACCCCGGCAGCGACTGGGGTGATGACAAGGCTGACAGCATCCATACCCTGGTCCCCGGCGATCTTGAGGCGCTGCAGTCGCTGCCGTATCTGGACAGCGTCACCCCCGCCACCAGCAGCAACCTGTCCGTGCGCTACACCAACATTGCCGCCAATGCCCGGATCGAAGGTGTGGGTGCCCGTTACTTTCGGGTGCGGGGCTACGAACTGGCCCAGGGTACCGCCTTTCAGGAAGCCGAGGTACAGCGGCAGGCGCAGGTGGTGGTAATCGATCAGAACAGTGCAAAGAAGTTGTTTGCTGCCACAGAAAGCCCGCTGGGCAAGGTGATCCTGATCGGTAATCTGCCCTGCACCGTCATCGGCGTGACCAGGGAAAAGGAAAGCCCCTTTGGCAACAGCGGCAACCTGAGCCTCTGGCTGCCCTATTCCACGGCAATGGGCCGTCTGTTTGGCCAGACCTATTTCAACTCCATTACGGTCCGGGTGCAGGACAGTGTCTCCAACCAGATCGCAGAACAGAGCATTATCAGGCTGCTGACGTTGCGGCACGGACTCAAGGATTTTTACACCAGCAGCAGTGATACAATTTTGAAAACCGTTAAAAAAACCACCGCCACCCTGACCCTGTTGATCTCCGCCATTGCCGTGATCTCGTTGGTGGTGGGCGGGATCGGGGTGATGAACATCATGCTGGTTTCAGTTACCGAGCGCACCCATGAAATCGGCATCAGGATGGCCGTTGGCGCCCGCACGTATGACATCCTGCAGCAGTTTTTGATTGAGGCGGTGCTGGTCTGCCTGATTGGCGGACTGATCGGCATCCTGCTCTCCTTTGGTACTGCCAGAATCTTTGCGCTGTTCGTAACCGCCATCACCATGAAGTTTTCCCTGCTATCAATCATCGTGGCGTTTCTCTGTTCAACCCTGATCGGCGTGCTGTTCGGCTATCTGCCGGCCCGTAACGCTGCCCGGCTTGATCCGATTGATGCCCTGGCAAGAGAGTAGCCATCATGCCCCGTCTGCAATTTCATCTTTTCGGCTTCATCCTGGCGTTCTGTGTGATTCTGCTGCTTAACAGCTGTAGTCTGTTGCCCCGTACTGCATTTTACCGGCCCCAGGTGACGCTGCCTGCTGCGTGGCAGCAGCAACAGGCTGTTGATGGTGCTGATGTTGCCAAGGAAGGGGCCTGGTGGCAGGGCTTCAACGACCCGCTGCTTGATCAGTTGATTGAACAAGCCCTGCGCAGTAACAACAATCTGGCCGTGGCAGCCATCAAGGTTAGGAGGGCACAGTTGCAGGCAGGTCTGGCAAACACCAATCTGACCCCGTCTCTGAATGTGGGGGCAACCAGCAGCCTCAGCCAGGACCTGACAAACAGAAATACGACCCAGAACCATACCGTTACCGGGCAGCTCAGCTACGAGCTGGATCTGTGGGGCAGGCTGGCCAGTATCCGCGATGCCGCCCGTTGGGAAGCAGAGGCAACAGAGCAGGATCGTCGCAGCGCAGCACTGTCCCTGATCGGCACCGTTGCAACCGCCTATTGGCAGGTTACCTGGCTGAACCAGCGTATCAGTCTGGCCGAGGCAAGTCTTGCTGCTTCTGAAAAGACCGTGCAACTGGTGCAGGCAAAATATCAGGCCGGCGCAGTATCCGGCATTGATCTGGTCCAGGCAGAGCAGGCGGTTGCCTCCCAGCAGGCCACTCTGGTTCAGTTGCAGCAGCAACGTATTGAAGCGCGCACTGCCCTGGCAATTCTGTTTGATCAGACCCCGCAGCAGCATCTGCCGGAACAACAACGTCTGTCGGAACCCGCCCTGTCGACCATCAAGGCAGGATTACCGGCTGAACTGCTCGGCAGACGACCAGACCTGCGGGCAGCAGAATTGCGCCTGCGTGAATACCTTGCCAACGTGGATGCCAGCCGGGCCGGTTTCTACCCAGCCTTTACCCTGACCGGTAGCCTGGGCAGTAGCAGTATCAGCCTGGAACAGGTCCTGAAAAATCCGGTGGCTACCCTGGGTGCCGGGCTGACCCTGCCGTTTCTGCAGTGGAATACGGCCAAACTGACCGTTGCAGCATCACGAACCAACTATGAAGAGGCGGTGATAAACTTCCGGCAGACCCTGTACAAGGCGCTTGGCGATGTGGAGAACAGTCTCGCTGCAGTGCGTAGCTATCAGGAGCAGGGAGCCTGTCTGGAGCGTGCCCTGCAACTGGCACAACAAGCTGAACAGCGTGCTGCAGTCCGCTATCAGGCCGGGGCCACCGGCGTACAGGCCTGGCTTGATGAACAGGAACGTTGCAGGACAGCAGAGATACAGGTTCTGGAAAACCGGTTTAACCGTCTTAAGGCTCGCATGACACTCTATCAAGCCCTTGGTGGTGGCATGATGCAGGAAAATCCGTCCTGAAATTGGATTGACAATCCCTTGAAAGCCCCTATCCTCTCCTTTTGTCGCGTGTGACACACAGGAGTGATTCCCATGCTTTCATCCCTGCATGATTTTATCGAACATCTTGAACATCTGCATGACCTGCAAAAGGTCAGCGCACCGGTGGCAACCCGTCTGGAGATCGCGGCCATAACCCGCCGGATCAGCAGCTACCCAAAAGGCGGCCCTGCCCTGCTGTTTCAGCAGCCAGACCAGTATCCCTTTCCGGTGGCCACCAATCTGTTTGGCTCATTGCGCAGGATGCGGCTGGCTCTGGGGCTGGATAGCCTGGAAGACCTGACCACTACCTTTGGCGCGATTTTGCAGACATTGCCTCTGCAAGGATTATCCGGCCTCGGAGAGTTGCTGGCAAGCCATCCTGATCTGGCCTGCTGCAGGCCGGTGGCGGTAGCGGACGGTCCCTGTCGGGAAGAGCTGGTGCCAGGGGCAGATCTGCAACAGTTGCCGTTTCTGCAGAACTGGCCCGATGACGGTTCTGCAGCGGGTAGTGGGCGTTATATCACGCTGGGGCAGGTCATGACCGTTGCGCCGGATGGCAGTGACCCCAACTGCGGCATCTACCGTTGCCAGATCCATGATGCCCATAGCCTGGCTATCCGCTGGCGTCCCGGCAGCGGGGCGGCACAGCATCACCAGCTGTATCTCAGGCAGGGCAGACGCATGCCGTTGGCGATTGTGCTGGGAGGCCCGCCTGCCCTGACCCTGGCTGCTGCCTGGCCGTTGCCTGATGGTCTGGATGAATTAGGTTTTGCCGGTTGGCTGCGGGGTGCATCGATACCTACGGTGGGCTGCCCCCATGGTCCGCTGCAGGTTCCAGCCGAGGCAGAGCTGGTGATTGAAGGTTTTGCAGAGCCTGGGCAGACGCTGCTGGAAGGCCCCTTTGGCAACCATACCGGCCAGTATGATCCGGCTGGTCCGGCAGTGCGGGTGACGGTGGAGCGGATAACCCACCGCCGCAGGGCGATTATACCGGCCACGGTGGTGGGTCCGCCTCCCCAGGAGGATTGCTGGATGATGCTGGGCTGGGAGCGGCTGCTGGCTGCGCTGTTGCCGCGTCTTGTGCCGGGGGTGCGGGATATCAGGATGCCACTGCCCTGGGTCTTCCGTAGTAGTGCGGTCATTTCCCTTGAAAATCCGTCTCCCCACATGGTACGAAAAACTGTTCAGGCCCTGTGGCAATTGCCCTGGTTTCGCAAGGCCCATCTGTTGATCATGGTGGATGCCGGGATTGCTGCCCACGACCTGCAGCAGGTGGCCTGGCGAACCGTCAATGAAACCGGTTGGCTGGATGACCTGATCAGGGATGAGGCTGGCGGTCGGCTGGCCGTGGATGCCACCCGCCGTTCGGTTGAAGCGTTACTGCCTGATCCGGGCACCGATGGCCTGTTAACACAACGTTGGAAGGAGTATGGTCTGCCATGACCGCTGTTCTGCAAAAAATAACCATCTTTATGGAGATGATCAAATTCTCCCACACCATCTTTGCCCTGCCGTTTGCCCTGTCCGGCGCACTGCTGGCGATTCGCGGTCTGCCCAGTGGCAGACAACTGCTGTTCATCATACTGGCTATGGTGGGGGCCCGCACCGCTGCCATGGCCATGAATCGGCTGATTGATGCGGATATTGATGCAAAAAACCCCCGCACTGCCGGGCGTGCCATTCCGGCCGGTCTACTCTCCCGTGGTGCAGTCTTTGGTGCCATTGTCCTGTCCGTAGGGCTGCTGCTCTGGTCTGCAGCCATGCTGAACCCCTTGTGCCTCAAGCTCTCCCCCATCGCCCTGGGCTTTCTGGTGCTTTACTCCTACTGCAAACGGTTTACTGCCCTTGCTCATATCGTATTGGGGATCTGCCTGGCAGCTGCGCCAATCGGGGCCTGGGTGGCACTTACCGGCAAAATCGAGTTGCCTGCTATCGTGCTGGGTCTGATTGTGCTCTGGGTATCGGCCTTTGATATGCTCTATGCCCTGCAGGATCTGGAGTATGACCGCTCCGTTGGCCTGCACTCCATACCGGTGGCGCTGGGTGTCAATGGATCGCTCTGGCTTTCGCGCCTGTTCCACCTGATTACGGTCGGGCTGTTGGTCTGGTTGATCCTGCTGCTGGGGCTGGGGCTCTGGTTCTGGATCGGTACCGGCGCCATGACCGCCATGCTGTTGTATGAACACTGGCTGCTGCGGGGTGGCGATCTGACCAAACTGGATGCCGCCTTTTTTACCATGAACGGCTATATCAGCCTGACCTTTCTGGCTGCCACGGCAGCGGATGTCTTTCTGTAGGGCGGGTTTGGAACCCGCCCCTACGGGGGTTTCTATGCCGATCAAAAAATCCGAACTCTACTCCTCCCTCTGGAAATCCTGCGACGAACTGCGCGGCGGCATGGATGCCAGCCAGTACAAGGACTACGTGCTGGTGCTGCTGTTCGTCAAATATGTCTCCGACAAATACGCCGGACAGCCGGATGCCTTGATCGAAGTACCCGACGGAGGTAGATTTGCCGATATGATCGCCCTGAAGGGTGACAAGGAGATCGGCGACAAGGTCAACAAGATCATCGGCAAACTTGCCGAGGCCAACGAGTTGAAGGGGGTCATCGATGTGGCCGACTTCAACGACGCCGACAAGCTGGGCAAGGGCAAGGAGATGGTGGACCGGCTCTCCAACCTGATAGCGATCTTTGAGACTCCCGGCCTTGATTTCAGCCGCAACCGTGCCGAGGGGGATGATATCCTTGGCGATGCCTATGAATACCTGATGCGCCATTTTGCCACCGAGTCCGGCAAGAGTAAGGGGCAATTCTATACCCCGGCAGAGGTGTCGCGGATCATGGCCAAGGTGATTGGCATCGGCAACGCCAAGAGCAACGCAGAGACCATCTACGACCCCACCTGTGGCTCCGGCTCACTGCTGTTGAAAGCCCATGACGAAGCCAAGGGGAGCACACGGCTGGATTTGGCTATCTACGGACAGGAGATGGATAATGCCACCGCCGCTCTGGCCAGGATGAACATGATCCTGCACGACTGCCCCACGGCGGAGATCTGGCAGGACAACACCCTCTCCACGCCGCACTTCAAGGAAAAGGAAGGCGGCATCAAACGCCATGACTATGTGGTGGCCAATCCTCCCTTCTCTACCAAGGCATGGAGCAACGGCTTCAACCCGGCAGAAGACCAGTACAACCGCTTTGAGTTCGGTATCCCACCAGCCAAGAACGGTGACTATGCCTTTCTGTTGCACATCATCAAATCACTCAAGAGCAGCGGCAAAGGTGCGGTGATTCTCCCCCACGGCGTGCTCTTCCGGGGTGGCGCAGAAGGCACCATCCGCAAGAACATCATCCGCAAGGGATACATCAAGGGGATCATCGGCCTGCCTGCCAACCTGTTCTACGGCACCGGCATCCCGGCCTGTATCATCGTGCTGGACAAGGAACAGTCCGCAGCCCGTAGCGGCATCTTCATGGTTGATGCCAGCAAGGGGTTTATCAAGGACGGCAACAAGAACCGCCTGCGCCACATGGACATCCACAAGATCGTGGACGTCTTCACCCGCCAGATAGAGACCGATAAGTACGCCCGTACCGTCAGTCTGGCCGAGATCGAGGCCAATGATTTCAACCTCAACATCCCCCGCTATATTGACGCCACCGAGCCGGAGGATATTCAGGATATCGAAGCCCACCTGAAGGGAGGCATCCCCAATCGTGATCTGGCTGGTCTGGCTCCCTACTGGCAGGTATGCCCCGGTCTGAAAGCGCAACTGTTCACGCCATCGGATCGCCCTGACTACAGCCGCCTGTCGTTGGAGACCGGCAGCATCAAAACCACCATCTTCGACAATGCCGAATTTGCCGCCTTCACCCGCTCGGTGTCGGTGCGCTTTGACCAATGGCGAGCCACCACCACACCGGCACTGAAGGGGATCAGCATCGGCAGCCACCCCAAGCAGTTGATTGAGCAGATTGCCGAGGAGTTACTGACCGTCTTCAACGATCTGGCATTGATTGACCGCTACGATGTCTATCAGCATCTGATGAGCTACTGGAGCGAGGTCATGCAGGACGATGTCTACCTGATCGCCAGTGATGGCTGGTTGGGGACGCCGGATCTGATCCCGTCACACCTGATCGTCAGCCGCTACTTTACTGCGGAACAGCAGCAGATCGAAAAGCTGGAGACCGAGCGGGATGCCATCAGCCGTCAGATGGAAGAGCTGGAGGAAGAGCACAGCGGCGAGGAAGGTCTGCTGGAAGAGGCCAAGAACGACAAGGGCAAAGTGACCAAGGCCAGCGTCAAGGCCCGGCTGACGGAGATCAAGCATGACAAGGACGCTAGCGACGAGCGCAAGCTGCTGACCGACTATACGGCGTTGATTGAAGCGGAAGCAGCAGCCAACAAAAAGGTGAAAGATGCCCAGAAGGCGCTGGATGCCAAGGTAGAGGCCAAATATGCCACCCTGACCGTGGATGAGGTGAAGGTGCTGGTGGTGGATGACAAATGGCTGGCCACGCTAGGGGCCGATGTGCAGACCGAGCTGGATCGGGTATCGCAGGCGCTGACCTCACGCATCAGGCAGTTAGCGGAGCGTTATGCCACGCCGCTGCCGCAGTTGACGACCGAGGTTGAGGCATTGAGTGCCAAGGTGGATGAGCATCTGCAGAAGATGGGGTTTGAACTATGAATCGGCAAAATAGTGAGATCCGTAAAAGCATGGGGATTGTAAAACCGGAGGTTATCATCCCGATGCCGGCCAGCATCAGTGAAATGCCGGAAGGGTATGAGCTGTTTCTGCATAACCTTAAAGAACGGATAGTTCGAGAGCGGGTCAAGGCTGTACTGTCTGCAAATGCAGCTATGATAATGCTTTACTGGGAGATTGGAAAACATATCCTTGACCGGCAGGCAACTGAAGGTTGGGGCGCCAGGGTAATTGACCGTTTGTCATACGACCTCAAGCAGGCTTTTCCTGAAATGGGCGGGTTTTCACCGCGCAATCTCAAATACATGAGAAAATTTGCCGGGGCATGGCCTGACAGCACAATTGTGCAACGCACAGTTGCACAATTGCCGTGGCGCAGTAACCTGACACTGCTTGACAAGCTGGATGATGCTGATCTGCGTCTCTGGTATGCAGAAAAAGCCATAGAACATGGCTTCGGCAAGGATATGCTGGTTTTTCAGATTGAAACCAGACTGCATCAGCGTAAAGGTGCAGCGCTGACAAACTTCGAGTCCACACTTCCTCCGGCAGAATCTGATATGACAGCACAACTCTTCAAGGATCCATATATTTTTGATTTTCTGGGTACGGCTGATCCACGCAGAGAGGCCGAGCTTGAGCAGAAGCTGGTGGATCATATTCAAAAATTTCTCCTGGAGTTGGGGCAGGGGTTTGCATTTGTGGGGCGGCAGGTGCCGATGGAGGTGGGAGGCAGCACATTTTTTCTCGATCTGCTGTTTTATCATCTGAAGTTACGTTGTTATGTAGTTGTCGAACTGAAATCAGGCAAATTTGAACCGGGGCATATAAGCCAGCTTAATATGTATTGCAACGTGGTCAATGACCTCTTGTGTCACCCGGATGATAAAAAGACCATCGGTCTGCTGCTGGTTAAATCGAAAAACAGGGTGGTGGTTGAGTACTCGCTTGCCGGTTATACAAATCCGATCGGTGTTGCCAATTGGGAACGGGATATTACTAACGCACTGCCTAAAGAGCTGGAGGGGACGCTTCCCACTATCGAAGAGATTGAAACGGAACTCTCATCTGGTCTTGAGACGGAGACCGAACTATGAGTCCGAATGTGCCGCCGGGGTATAAGCAGACCGAGGTGGGGGTGATTCCGGAGGAGTGGGAGGTAAAGCACTTGGGCGACTGCCTGTCTGCCCAGCCAAGCTACGGTATCAATGCTGCTGCTGTTACCTACTCCGATAGGTTACCTGTTTATATACGCATCACTGATATTACAGAGGATGGTCGTTTTTTACCTGAAAAACTGGTGTCTGTAAATAACGCGCAATCTGGCAATTATTTCCTAAATGATGGGGATATTGTTTTCGCTCGGACTGGAGCGAGTGTAGGGAAATCTTACCGATATAAATCGAAAGACGGGCAGCTGGTTTTTGCTGGTTTTCTCATCCGGGTTAGTACTGACAACCAGAAGTTGCTTCCCGATTTCGCTGCTGCTTATGTAACCACAGGTGCTTATTGGAATTGGGTGAGGTTGATGTCTATGCGTAGTGGGCAACCGGGCATTAACGGCAATGAATACTCCCAACTGCCTATACCTCTTCCTCCTCTCCCCGAACAACGCGCCATCGCCACTGCCCTCTCCGATGTGGATGCCCTGATCGCCTCGCTGGATCGGTTGATCACCAAGAAGCGCGACATGAAACAGGCCGCCATGCAGGAACTGCTGACCGGCAAGCGCCGCCTGCCGGGGTTCAGTGGGGTGTGGGAGGAAGTTGCTATTGGCTGCTTAGTGCAAGACTTTAGAGGTGGTGCCCCGTTTAGCCCGTCTGACTTTATAAGGACAGGTGTCAAAGTATTGCCAAAAGGTGGCGTTTGTCGTGGTGGTTTACTGAAGGTGGAGGAAGAGGACCTACAGTACTGTAGCACAGAATATGCTGACGCCCATCAACGTAATCAAGTAAACAAAGACTATACGATTGTAGTTTTGCGTGATCTTGTACCTTCTGGCCCGAGTATTGGTTTGATAGTGCGGATACCAGATAGTGAAAAATACGTTCTGGCTCAAGGCGTATATGGTTTCAAAGTTAACGAATTACGAGCATCTTCCAGCTATCTTATCCAATTATCAAATACCTCTTGGTATCGACAAGTTATGAACGAAATTATGGTAGGCAGCACACAAGTTCACATTACAAATACAGCCTTCAAGAAAGTTATTGTTTCACTTCCCCCACTCCCCGAGCAAACCGCCATCGCCGCCATCCTCTCCGACATGGACACCGAGATCGCCGCACTGGAGCAGAAGCGGGACAAGAACCGGTTGCTGAAGCAGGGGATGATGCAGGAACTGCTGACCGGGAGGATACGGCTGGTATGATTGAGTAATTTTACTCAGTGATTGAGTAAAATTGATTGAACGGCGTAAAACTTCATGATACAAGGTGGTTATGAACTATAAGCGACCATTGCAATTGACCCTCCTTGCTGACCTTTCCAGCCCAACGCCGGTCATCCACGTCATGATCGGCCCCCGGCAGGTGGGGAAAACCACCATTGCCCGACAGATTCAGGAAGAGATCGGCATCCCCGGTATCTATGCCAGCGCCGACAGCCCTGTTCCGCTTGATGCTGCCTGGATCGAAACCCAGTGGCGACGCGCTGTTGGCGAAGCCACAGCATCCGGCACTCCGGTGCTGCTGATTCTCGACGAGCTGCAAAAGGTGCGCGGCTGGAGTGAAACCCTCAAATCCCTCTGGGATAGCCGCGCCGCCGGTCCGGATATCCGTGTGCTGATTCTTGGCTCGTCCGCACTGATGATGCAGGAGGGGCTGACCGAAAGCCTTGCCGGAAGATTCTTTCTGCACCGCTGCAGGCATTGGGAATATCAGGAGTGTCAGGCTGCCTTTGGCTGGAGTCTGGAACAGTGGATTTTCTTCGGCGGTTATCCGGGTGCTGCGGCATTCACCGATAACGAAACTAACTGGAAACGCTACATTGCCGATTCCCTGATCGAAACAGTGCTGGCCCGTGACGTGCTTCAGATGAGCAAGGTTGCCAAGCCGGTACTGCTGCGTCACCTCTTTGCTCTTGCTGCCACGCTCCCCGCCCAGTGCGTCTCCTACACCAAGATGCTCGGCCAACTCCACGACGCCGGTAACACTACCACCCTGGCTCATTACCTTAAACTGCTCGAATCCGCCTTTCTAGCCAGCGGTCTGGAACTGTTCTCGCAAGGGGTGCAACGCAAACGCGGCAGCAGTCCCAAACTGGTGCTCTGGAACAATGCGCTGATAAATGCTCTCTCTACACGGAGTTTTGCCGATTCAATCGCCGATACGATCTGGTGGGGGCGTCTGGTGGAAAATGCTGTGGGGGCGCATCTGTGCAACAGCCTCAATTCGGTGGAATATTCAGTCACCTACTGGCGTGAGGGCGATTACGAGGTTGATTACGTTATCTCCCGTGGTCGTGATGTCTGGGCCATTGAGGTTAAAAGCGGCAGCAGTGGCAGGACAGCAGGCCTGACCCGTTTCCGCAGCCGCTATCCCGATGCCAAGGCTCTGCTGGTTGGCGCACAGGGGATTCCGTTGGCGGAGTTTTTCAGTAAACCGGTGGGAGCGTGGCTGGTATGAGCACCGTCGGCCAGATCGAAAAGAAAACCCAGCAACGTGTCGTAAAACTGTTCCGCGAGCAGTTGGGCTACGACTACCTCGGTGACTGGAGTGACCGCGAAAATACCCGCAATGTCGAGCCTGACCTGCTGCGCAACTTCCTGAAAGATCAGGGCCACGACGACACCCTCATCTCCCGCACCCTGCACGCCCTTGACAAAGCCGCCGCTGACCAGAGCAAAACCCTCTACGACCGCAACAAAGAGGTCTACGAACTGCTCCGCTATGGGGTGAAGGTTAAGCCCGATGTGGGGGAGAATACCGTCACTGTCTGGCTGATTGACTGGAAGAACCCACAGGCCAACGACTTTGCCATTGCCGAAGAGGTGACGGTAAAAGGAGCCGACGCCAAAGCCCATACCAAACGCCCGGACATTGTACTGTATGTCAACGGAATCGCCCTTGGTGTGCTGGAGTTGAAACGTTCCACCGTTTCAGTCTCTGAAGGTATCCGCCAGAATCTGGATAATCAGAAGAAGCTGTTCATTGAGCACTACTTCTCCACCATGCAGCTGATTATGGCTGGCAATGATACGGAAGGGCTGCGCTACGGCAGCATCAAGACGCCGGAGAAGTATTACCTGACCTGGAAGGAAGATTCATCCGTAGGGGCAGGTTCCAAACCTGCCCAAACTAAACCTGCCCAAACCAAACCTGCCCGGACTACGCCGGACGAAACCAGGGCGGGTTTGGAACCCGCCCCTACAATTCTACACACCCACCTCCTGCAGATATGCAGTAAAGAACGCTTCCTGGAACTGATCCACGACTACATCGTCTATGACGCCGGTACCAAGAAGCTCTGCCGCCATAACCAATACTTTGGAGTTCGGGCAGCACAGGAGCATATCAACCGCCGCGAAGGCGGCATCATCTGGCATACGCAGGGTTCCGGTAAAAGCCTGACCATGGTCTGGCTGGCCAAGTGGATACGGGAGAATGTAACTGATAGCAGGGTTCTGATCATTACCGACCGCACTGAACTGGACAAGCAGATAGAGACCGTATTTAAGGGCGTGAACGAGAACATCTACCGCGCCACCAGTGGTAACGATCTGATTGCAAAACTGAATGCGGCTGCACCGCCGCTACTCTGTTCACTGATCCACAAATTTGGTAACGACGTAGGGGCAGGTTCCAAACCTGCCCAAACCAAACCTGCCCAAACCAGGGCGGGTTTGGAACCCGCCCCTACGGATATTGCCCAATACCTTGAAGAAATTAAGAACTCCCTGCCGCCCGACTTCAAAGCCAAGGGTGATCTGTACATTTTCGTTGATGAGTGTCACCGCACCCAGTCCGGCGAACTGCACAAGGCCATGAAGATTATCCTGCCCAATGCCCTGTTTATAGGCTTTACCGGGACCCCGCTGCTGAAGGCTGACAAACAGCGCAGCATTGAGGTGTTCGGGAAATACATCCACACCTACAAGTTCAACGAGGCGGTTAAGGACAAGGTAGTGCTGGACCTGCGCTACGAGGCACGGGACATCGACCAGAGCGTCAAATCCCAATCGATGATCGACAAATGGTTCGAGGCCAAGACCAAGGGGCTGACTGATCTGGCCAAGGCCCAGCTGAAGGCCCGCTGGGGAACCCTGCAAAAGGTGCTCTCCTGCAAGGAACGGCTGGAAATGATCGTCAACGATATCCTGATCGATATGAACACCAAGCCTCGTCAGATGGATGGCCGTGGCAATGCCATGCTGGTTTCGGGTAGTATCTATGAAGCCTGCAAGTTCTTTGAACTGTTCTCCAGGACCGAGCTAAAGGGTAAGTGCGCCATTGTTACCAGCTACAAGCCATCCATCAGCGACACCAAGGGAGAAACCACCGGAGAGGGTGATACCGACAACCTGCGTAAGTACGACATTTACCAGCGGATGCTGGCGGAATGGTTCAATGAGGCACCGGAGACAGCGGTCAACAAGGCCGAGATATTCGAGGAGCAGGTCAAAAAGAAGTTCATCGATCAGCCGGGCGAGATGAAGTTGCTGGTAGTGGTGGACAAGTTGCTGACCGGTTTCGATGCTCCATCGGCCACCTACCTCTACATCGACAAGCAGATGCGTGACCACGGCCTGTTTCAGGCTATCTGCCGGGTAAACCGGCTGGACGGCGATGACAAGGAATACGGCTATATCGTTGACTACAAGGACCTGTTCAAGAGTCTGGAAGGTGCGGTGCAGGATTACACCTCTGGCGCACTGGATGGTTATGACAAGGCGGATGTGGCCGGGCTGCTGGAAGACCGCCTGAAGAAGGCCAAAGAGAATCTGGAAGAGGCACGGGAGTCGATCAAGGCGCTCTGTGAGCCGGTGGAGGCGCCACAGGATACGCTGTCCTATATCCGCTTTTTTTGCGGTGGAAGTACCGTAGGGGCGTATGGCCATACGCCCCTACAAGCAAACGAGCCGAAGCGGCTGGCTCTGTATAAGATGACCGCAACTCTGCTGCGAGCCTTTGCCAATATGGCCAGCGAACTGGCCGACGCCGGATATAACCCGGCAGAGATAACCGCCATCCAGAACGAGGTGGATCATTTCGACAAGGTGCGTAATGAGGTAAAATTGGCCAGCGGCGACTACATCGACCTGAAGATGTATGAACCGGCCATGCGGCACCTGATTGATACGTACATCCGGGCCGAGGAGAGCGAAAAGGTATCGGCCTTTGATGATCTGTCACTGATCGATTTGATTGTGGAACGCGGCGTGGGTGCTGTTGATGCGCTGCCCAGATCAATCCGTAAAAGCCAGCAGGCAACCGCAGAGACGATCGAGAACAACGTCCGCAAGCTGATAATTGACGAGCACCCGATCAATCCCAAATATTATGACGATATGTCTGATCTGTTGAAGGCACTGATCGAACAGCGGCGGCAGGATGCCATCAGCTATCAGGAGTATCTGGCCAAGGTGGTCTCATTGGCTAAACAGGTGAAGAATCCGGATTGGAAGACCTATCCTGCCAGCCTGAACACCCGAGCCAAGCAGGCACTGTATGACAATCTGGATAAGGATGAAGTAATGGCGGTTGCCGTGGATAACGCGGTGCGGGAGAGTATGCAGGATGGCTGGCGCGACAATACCATCAAGGTCAAGAAGGTGAAGAACGCCATCAAGGTCGCTCTGGATCAGCACGAAGGGCGAACTGAAGATGTCCTTGAGCTGGTAAAGAAGCAGCATGACTACTAAAATAAACCAGATCACGGTCAGCGAGATCAACGTCGAGGTTGTTCGTAAAAAGATCAAGAATCTGCATATCGGCGTCTACCCCCCGGATGGCCGAGTGCGGGTGGCTGCGCCAACCAAAATGGGTATGGAAGCGATCCGTGTTGCGGTAATCGGCAAACTGGGCTGGATCAAAAAGCATCAGCTGAAGTTTGCGAATCAGGAACGACAGTCACCTCGCGAATATGTCACCGGTGAGACCCATTACTTCCAAGGCAGGCGCTACCGCTTGAATCTGCAACCACACGATGGACGGCCCAGGATTATGGCGTGTCACGGCACCATTGAGCTGCATGTTCCGACCGATAGCAGCATCGAATACCGTGAAGCATTACTGTATGCCTGGTATCGTAAGCAGCTCAAGGAGCAGGTGCCGGAATTGTTGGCCAAGTGGGAGCAGATCATTGGTGTGCAGGCTGCCGCGTGGGGTGTGAAGCGGATGAAAACCCGCTGGGGCACCTGCAATCCCACTGCCCGGCGTGTCTGGCTGAATCTGGAGCTAATCAAAAAGCCGATCCACTGTCTTGAGTACATCATTGTCCATGAACTGGTGCACCTGCTGGAGCGGCTGCACAATGACCGTTTCACAACGCTGATGGACCAATATATGCCCTCGTGGCGTCAGTATCGGGAAGAGCTGAACCGGCAGCCGTTGGGGCATGAAGGATGGGGGGAATAATCGCATGAAGATTCTGTTGGCCATAACCGGTGCATCGGGCAGTATTTACGGCCTGCGCTTGCTGGAGGAGCTGCTGCGTGGTGGGCATGGGGTAACTCTGGTGGCCAGCGCAAGTGGCCTGGAGGTCTGTCGTTACGAGACCGGTGTTGAGCTGAATGACGCTGATGCCTTAAAGAAACGCTGGAGCCTGCCTGATGCTGGGCTGACGATCCGCAGTGTTGATGATCTCTGGGCGCCTGAGGCCAGCGGTTCGGCAGCACCGGATGCCATGGTGATAGCCCCCTGCAGCATGGGCACGGTGGGGCGGGTCGCAGCTGGAATATCCGGTAACCTGATTGAGCGGGCAGCGGATGTGATGCTGAAGGAGTATCGGCCGTTGCTATTGCTGCCGCGGGAGACGCCGTTTTCAACCATTCACCTGGAAAATCTGCTCAAGTTGTCACAATGCGGAGCACGGATCATTCCGGCTATGCCCGGTTTTTATCAGAAGCCTGAAACTTTGGATGATTTGGTCAATTTTGTGGTGGGTAAACTGCTGGATCAGCTGGGAGTGGAACACAGCCTGTTTAAACGGTGGGGTGATTTGTAGGGGCGGGTTTCAAACCCGCCCCTACAAGGTTCAATTTTTCTTTGCAACCTCTTCAGATACTGCTTGTCCCAGGGCGCGGCACTGTTCCAGAACTTCTGCGGTTGGTGTAAAGACGGCCCGCAGCGGATCATTTACCAGCTTGAAGCCCATCCCTTTCAGTCGTTCTTCCACCATCTTGCAGGCCTCACCGCTCCAGCCATAGCTGCCGAAGACTGCTGCCAGATTGGTTTTGAGCTTGATGGTGCTCAGATAGGCAAGTACATCCCACATCGGCTTGGGCACGTCGCGGTTGATGGTAGGAACCCCAAAGACCAGGGCATCCGCCTCTTCCATCAGATCCCGCAGTTCGTCATCAGTCAGGCCAACGATATGGTGGCTGGCAACTTCAATCCCGTCGCGTTGAGCACCGGAGACCAGGGCCTGAGCCATTTTTTCTGTACTGCCGTGGGGAGAGATGTAGAAAACCAGTACTTTTTTGCCGAATGACTTTGGCTTGCTCCAGTTCTCATACTGTTCGATGATCCGCCAGGGATCTCGTCGGATAATCGGACCATGGCTGGGACAGATCATATCAATTACATCGTGACGAATTTTTTCGACGGCAGCCAGCACCTTGTCTTTGAAGGGGCGCATCAGGCAGTCAAAATAGAATTCGCGGGCTGAGGTATAGTCGTCTATTTCGTCATTAAAAATACTGCGGGTATTGCAGTAGTGGGCACCAAAGGCGTCACAGGTAAAGAGTACGTTTTCCTCCTCCAGCCTGGTAAACATGGTGTCCGGCCAGTGCAGGAAGGGAGCCATGATAAAGCGCAGGGTGCGCCCGCCCAGATCAATGGTTTCCCCATCCTTCACGGTTTTTGACTGGAACGGTTTGTGGATCATGTTGCCCACAAAGTTTTTGGCCGCCTGGGTGGAAACAACCGTTGCGTTGGGGCAATGCTCCAGCAGGTAGGAGAGCGAGCCGGAATGATCCGGTTCAGCATGGTTGACGATGATGTAATCAACCTTGGCAGGGTCAACCAGCGACTTGAGTTTGTCCATAAACTGGTCAACAAATTTGATTTTGACAGTGTCAATAATGGCTGTTTTTTCAGTGCCCTGTACAAGGTAGCTGTTGTAAGTGGTGCCATGTTCAGTGGGGAAGAGGTCGTCAAAGACGCGCAGCTCAGGGTGCTGTGCCCCCAGCCAGTGAATGCCGTTTTTTATTTCAATAGTGCCGATCATGATCTGATTCTCCTTTGTAACCATGTGCCTGTTAATTAGTCATGTGTCTCTTTCAAGGCCGCGAAGTATACCAAACCAAATTTGTGTATACAAGCTGCAATTCAGCGGTTGTGAGGGCTTGGTGGCTCTGTTAGAGTGCAAACGCTATGGTTTAATTATGCAGTGATCGTGCCGCCGGAGGTGTTGTAGTGCGTCAAAAAACGGTTTTCAGTTGCAGCCAGTGTGGTAGCCAGTCGCCCAAGTGGTTAGGCAAATGCCCAGACTGCGGGGCCTGGAACAGCATGGTAGAGGAACAGCAGCCATCGGCAGCAGCAGCCCGCAGCGGTCGGCCGTTGATGGCCAAGAGTGTTGCCCTGCCGATCGGTGAGGTGCCGCCCCAGGCTGAGGTACGGCTGGGTTGCGGTATTGGCGAGCTTGATCGTGTGTTGGGTGGCGGTCTGGTGCCCGGTTCACTGGTGCTGATCGGCGGCGATCCCGGCATAGGTAAATCTACTTTGCTACTACAGGCCATGCACCATCTGGCTGCTGAAGGATCGGTGCTGTATGTCTCTGGCGAGGAGTCGGCAGCCCAGACCCGTCTGCGGGGCGAGCGGCTGGGGGTGAGCGGTCGGCAGCTGCTGGTGCTGGCTGAGAACGGACTGGAAGAGATCGTGGCCCAGGTGGAGAAGCTGAAGCCGCGGGCCGTGGTGGTGGACTCGATCCAGACCGTCTGGACCCAGGCGTTGGAATCTGCTCCCGGCTCAGTCAGCCAGGTGCGGGAGTCTGCCGGGCGCTTGATGTTGCTGGCCAAGGGGAGCGGTATTCCGATCTTTATTGTCGGTCATGTTACCAAGGACGGCTCCATTGCCGGACCGCGGGTGCTGGAACATATGGTGGATACGGTGCTTTATTTTGAGGGGGATCGCGGCCACCCCTACCGGATCCTGCGGGCGGTCAAGAACCGCTTTGGTTCCACCAATGAGATCGGCGTTTTTGAGATGAAGTCCGGCGGTCTGGCCGAGGTGGCCAACCCGTCTGAGCTGTTCCTGTCCGAGCGCCCCCTTGATGCCCCCGGCTCTGTGGTTACCGCCTCGCTGGAGGGAAGCCGCACCCTGCTGGTGGAGATCCAGGCCCTGGTGACCCCCAGCGCCTATGGTACACCACGCCGGACCACTATCGGGGTTGACAGCAACCGTCTGGCCTTGCTGGTGGCGGTGCTGGAGAAGAAGGCCGGGCTCCATCTGGGGGGGCAGGATATTTTTCTGAATGTGGCTGGTGGTGCGCGGTTAAACGAGCCTGCTGCGGATCTGGCCATGCTGCTGGCAGTGGCCTCAAGCCACCTTGATCGCCCGGTTGCATCCGGTGCGGTGGTGTTTGGCGAGGTCGGTCTGGCTGGCGAAGTTCGGGCCGTTAATCAGCCGGAACCGAGACTGGGCGAGGCCACGAAGCTTGGTTTCAAACAGTGCATCCTGCCCGCCGGGAACCTTCGGCGACTCACTGATGTCAGTCTTGAGCTGAACGGCGTTGCTACGGTGCAGGAGGTGCTGCAGTTCCTGCTGTAACATACTTTTTACTGGACTTGGGCATCCAAAGCTTTTAAAATTGATCAATTATAGCCGTTGTATGTGAGGAGACCCATGGACGCCGAGAAACTTGAACAATTTCGTCAGCTGCTCCAGGAAGAGATGAAGGCGCTGCTGTCAGAAGCAGATAAAACAGTACATGAGATGGGGGACGAAGCCTCCCACTTCCCTGATCCCACCGACCGTGCCACACAGGAATCTGACCGCACCTTTGAACTGCGGATTCGTGACCGCGAACGGAAGCTGGCCAACAAGGTCAGAGAAGCGCTGGAGCGGATTGATGACGGCACCTACGGCATTTGTGAAGATTGTGGCGCAGATATCAGTGAGGCCCGCCTGAAGGCCCGTCCGGTAACCACCCAGTGTATTGATTGCAAGATTGAGGCAGAAGAGAAGGAAAAGCGGCACTAAGATCTGTCTTTTGACACTGTCAGTCTTTGTACAGCTGTAAGCACAGGATTTCGCATGCCAGACACGACTACGAAGAAATCCCCTGCAACTGTTCCTGAAAGCCTTCAAGCACAGAAGGATCTTCAGCTTTTCTATTTATTCAGCACCACCCTGCTTTCCACCATGCAGCTTAACAAGCTGCTTCACCTGATCCTTTCCACCCTGGTCTGTGAAGAAAACAGCCTGTTCTGTCGTGCCATGCTGTTTCTCTACAACCAGAAAACAAACACCTTGCAGGGCATGTTGGGTATCTGCCGTAAAAGTACCGACGGGCTACAGCTGGTAGGCGCTGATCCAGCTAATCCACTGAGTGGTTACTGGGATCTTGATGAGGATGCTATGGCCAGCCAGCGCCAGTCTGATTTTTGCACCAAAGTCAGGGAAACCCGGATTGATCTTGCTGAGGGCTGCCAGATTGTTTCCCATGTTGTTGATGAACGACGTCTCTATCGAATTGAGGATGTTGAGTGCCTGAAATGCCAGGAATGCGATTTTATCTCCCGGTTTGGTGTCAGCTCCTTTGCTGCAGTCCCCCTCGTCACTCGTAACAATCTGGTCGGCATTATTATCGTTGATAACCCCTTCAAGCACCAACCGATCACTGATCAGCAACTTCAGGTATTGCAGCTGTTTGCCAACCAGGCCGGCATGGCCATTGAAAACACCCGACTCTATCGTGATCTTGAAGAGGCTCATGCCGAGTTACGCGATGCCCGTCAGCGTCTGATCCATGGCGCACACCTGGCTGCTATCGGCGAGATGGCCGCTTCAATTTCCCATGAGCTGAAGACCCCTTTGATCACCATTGGCGGCTTTGCCGCCCGCCTGGGACGTATGTTGCCGGAAAATACCTCCCAACGACACTGTCTGGATACCATTATCAGTGAATCACATCGACTTGAACGGCTTCTGGGGGATATTCTGACCTTTTCGCGCAAGCCTACCATCTGTTATCAGGAGTGTGATCTGGCAGAGATAATCAGGACCTGTCTGGCTGATTATGCTCACGCATTGGAAGAGCGTAACATCATGCTGAAGGCCGTTATACCTTCAGGAACATGTGTGATTCAGGGAGATAGTAGCCAGCTGAAGCAGGTCTGTATCAACCTGATTGTCAATGCCCAGGAAGCGATAACCCAGGATGGTACGCTGCGGGTGGTTCTTACCACTAAAGAGGAAAGAGGGAAGATCTGTGCTGTTGCTTCATTTGCCGATAGTGGTGGGGGCATCCCTGAAGATGTTCTCAGCAAAATCTTTACACCGTTTTTCACCACCAAGCGCCATGGCACCGGTCTTGGTCTGGCTATTGTCAACCGGATAATCCAGAATCACGATGGTATCCTAAGGGTTCACAATGTTGGTGACGGGGCAGAGTTCCAGGTAGTTCTTCCGCTGGCGGTCTGTGGCTAGCGATTACTTTCGTTCTGATTTCTTTCCGTTAGCCGTTTGCGAGTGAACTCATCCGCAGGCTCAGGACGGCTGAAGAGGAATCCCTGGGCCAGTACGCAACCCAGTTCCTGCAGCATCTGTCGTTGTCCTTCCTCCTCTACTCCCTCGGCAACCGTGGTAAGCCCCAACTGTTGAGCCATGGCAACAATCGTGGCAACAATGGCCCGATCATTCTGGTCCACCAGCATCTCACGTACAAAGGCCTGATCGATCTTAAGCGTGTCCACCGGGAAACGCTTAAGGTAGGCCAGTGACGAGTAGCCGGTGCCAAAATCGTCAATTGCCAGGGCAAATCCCTGCTCTTTTAATTCGGTCAGGATGCTGATCACCTGCTGGGGGTCCGACATCAGGACGCTTTCCGTCAGTTCCAGCTCCAGGCAACTACTGGGCACACCCGCCTCGTCGATAATTCTGCCGATAAGGCCGATAAAATCAGGATCATCCAGCTGGCGTGCCGAAACATTGATGGCAATTCTGCCGTGACAGAAGAGCCCGCTATCCTGCCAATGGCGTATCTGATGACAGGCGGTACGAAGCACCCAGCCGCCCAGCTCCATCATCATTCCCCGTGCCTCGGCAACCGGTATAAATTCAGCAGGACTGATCCAGCCCAGCTCCGGGTCGTGCCAGCGTAGCAAGGCCTCAGCGCCTACAATTTTGCCGGAGAGCAGTTCAATCTGAGGTTGATAATACAGCTCAAGCTGATTGTCATGCATGGCCCGCTCAAGCCGATGGGCCAGTTCAAGTGTGCGTGCCAGGTGCTGTCCCATCTCTGGACGGTAAAAACAACAGCCGTTACCGGTCTCTTTAGCCCGGGACATGGCCAGGTCAACCTTGGAGAGCAGTTCTGCCGAGGTCTCGCCATCAGCGGGATAGACCGCTACGCCGATGTTTCCTCCAATGGCAAAACGATTACCGACCAGGCAGAACGGGGTTGAAATGGTGGCAAGAATCTTTTCTCCCAGGGCCGCCGCCCCGAACTGATCAAGTTTGGGGCAGATGATGGTAAAGTCGTTGCCACTAAAACGTGCTACAAAACCTGCTGTCCCATATAACTGCTGTAGTTGTCCGGCAACCCGCACCAGAACCTGGTCCCCCAGCGCGTGTCCATGGGTCTCGTTAATCTCCCGCAAATAATTGAGATCTAACAGGAGCAGTGAGATAGTATGGCCTTCGGCAGCAGCGGCAGCCAGGTCCCGATCAAGCTGCTCGGTAAATAAAATCCGGTTGGGTAGTCCCGTGAGGCGATCGTAATAGGCCAGCTGCTGGACATGGGCCTGTGCATCTTCATGGGCACGTCGCATCCGCAGATTTTGAATGCCAAAGGCAAGGTCATCAGCCAGTTCCTCCAGCAGAGTCACCTCTTGCTCGTGGAAGGCATGGGATTCAGGTGCATAGATGGCCAGTGCACCGATTACTTCATCCTGCAATCGTAACGGTAGTGCGATGGCTGATTGATAATTTCTTACACGAGCATCTTCATGCCAGGGAGCCAGTCGGGGGTCATTAAGAATATCCTGCCTCAACTGGATGATACCGGTACGAATGGCAGTGCTCATGGCGCTGGCACCACGTTCTCCTTCGGCCCAGGTCATCCTGGCCTGACTGAGAAACCCTTGTTCTGCACCATAGTAAGTCGCGGGGGTTATTGACTTTTCTTGATCAAATTGGGCAATTCCCACCCAGGCCAGCCGGTAGCCACCGATTTCAACCGCTATACGGCAGACCTGGGCCAGCTGATCATCTTCGCGACTGCTGCGCAGTAGCGTCCGGTTACTGGCAGAGAGCAGACGCATGGCCCGATTTGCCTGTTTCAGTTCAGTTTCAGCCTGCTTTTGCGCCGTAATGTCACGAATGGTGGCCAGGATCATCAGATCTGGTCCCGTTCCGATCGGTCCCAAGGTAATATCTGCAGGAAAGGTACTGCCATCCTTGCGCTGTCCTGAAAAGGGTACACCTGTTGCCATCGGTCGATCTACGGGTGCAGCCATAAATCTGACTACCATGCCTGCATGGTACTCCCGTTTGTCCCGTGGAATCAGTTCGCTCAAAGGGAGCCCTGCCAGTTTATCCGGCCCATACCCGAATAACTGTTCAGCGCGTTGGTTGGCGTGCCTGATCAGTG
>NZ_JAOTRZ010000289.1 GCF_030247655.1 Trichlorobacter sp.
TGGCTGCAATGGGCTTGCCGGTCATCGTGCCGATGGCCTTAGCCTGGTCTGAGGTCAGATGGAAAGTCTTTCCGGTAAATCTGCTGCCGTTTTCATTTCCAAAGTCCAACCCATCGGAGAAGTAGGAAACCGTGTTGTACTCCTTGAGCAGAGCGATGGTATAATCCCAATCAGCAATATCCGCTATACTAAGCGAATAAATCTGATTTGCAACATTAAAGTACAACTTCCCGTCGTACACACCGGAGGTGTGGGCAAGATCGGGGTAGATCTCCATAAATTCTGCATCATATGCGACAATGTCTGCATATTCCGCCAGCAACGGCACTTCGGTTTTGTCGTTGATATAGTTGCCATCCTCCCCAAGGATCGGGGTCGTCTTATCACTGTCCAGCCGAGGTTGTCCCAGAGTGCCAAACCCATAGTGGAAAATGGTCTCCGTATAAGGATCCACAAATACATCCCGCTCTGCCGTCATCGGTTCGCCGCCATTCATGGAGAACTCAATCTCCACTTGACGCGCCCAGTTGCTTTCGTTTGCGCTGTCCTGTGTGGCATTGACCGGAGCAGTCATTTTGCGCCGAACCAATCGGTCCGCAAATGAAGGGTCATCGTTGTTAAATATCTCTCCCAAATTCACATCAATGTCATAGTTGCCGCCCTGCCCGTTGTCGAAATCGTTGCCCGACATCGCAGCGTAGGAATTCAGCCCGCCTGCCACATAGTAATAATACGTGCCGTCGCAGTGAATCTCCCCCATTGCGGCAGTGAACCACGATTTCTCGTACTGCGTGTCATCATAAGCTGTTTCGCTACATTCAATTGATGAATCCAAATAGGCGTTAGTTGCATCGTCCGCATCCTGCGCCGCCTCAGGATAGTCCGAGTGATACCAGATTACATGCTCATTACCTGCATCATCCAGGTCGGTTTCGTAGAGCGGGGACATGTTCTTGTACTGTACTTGGCCTTGATCGTCGAGATCGAGACGTCGCTGGAAAGTCACGCCGTCATAGGCAGAGTCAATATAGTCGATGTTGCCGTCAAACATGTTCAGTGCGCTGGTGGGGGCAAACAGGAAATAGTCATGGGAGATGTTTCCGTCTGTCTCCACGCGGTACTGCGTCATAACTTCGCAATAGATATCGTCATAACAGGCATCGATATAATACCACTCGTCCCCCAACTTCACTGCATTGAAGTAGTGGGTCTCGTTGAACCTTCCCTGGCCAAAGCCGGAGTCGGGGCCGGCAACGCTGGTTTCGGCAATATCGGCCCACCAGCGCACCATTACGATGTCGTGTTCGTCTATGTCAAGTCCCATTACCTCTTGCAGCAGCAGCAGATAATAGGTGGCGGCATAACCAAGGCAAATGGCGCCCTCTATGCCAAGTGGTTCGTACAAAAGCGTGCCGAAAGCGGTCATCTGAGAAGGGTCGGAGCCCCCGGAGGTGCCGTCCTTCATGGCAGTGATGATGCCTATGTCAAACTCCGCATTGTTGGCCAGCCAGTCATGAATCGCCAGCATTTTCTGTTCCGTTGTCATGTTCTCATTGATCTGTTGTGCGCAGTCGTAAATTTTCGCGTCCAAAAGAGGCCCGAGCTGCTGCTCATAGGCCATGAATGCCTGCGTCAGCATCGAGATCAGAAAATCAAGGCCGATCTCGGTCTGCATGTCCAATTCGCCGTTTTGATCGGCGTCATAGGCACCGAAGGGAACAAAGGTGTCTGGCTGCATATTTGCTAGAGTTTTGAGTGCACCCAGAATTGGTGTGCCGCCGGAGCTGGTATCCTTGGATGTCCAGAAATTGGCGGCCGATCCGAAATGCTGCGGAAACGCACCGTTAAAATCGCACAGCTCGGCATAGTACTGATAAACGGCCAGCTCCGTTGCATTGATGGTCTCCTTATAGACATCGGCAAGCGTTTCGTCATAAGAAGGATAGTTCTCCGGATCCGTAAAAGAAGCCGTCAGAACATGGCTGAAAATGCACGGTCCCAACGCATTAAGCTGATCTATCAATTGCAGGGCTTTTTCGTTGGGGACGCCTCCGTTGTTCTCGAGCTCCGTATTTAGTTCTGCCTGAAGGCCTCCTAAATAGGCGTTATCCACAAAAAGATCTTCCACCTTCAGGCCGTTTGGATAGGTAATGGTGGTTATATTTCCCTCTGTAGATACTGTCCCCTCAGAGGCATCGAGTATGATTGGCTCCGTGTCGTCGGGCTGCAGAGGGGTAAGCGTAGTGCTCTCTAAGTAGAACTCAATCTTGGTCAGGAAGTACCCCTCGTCCTTAGCCGCAGTCTGAATTGCGCCATCACGAAACACAAGGCCAACCTGATTCGTCGGATCACCCACATAGCGGTAACTCCAGTTGAATTCTGCCGTCCACCCAGACGCGGCATTTACCTCGGTTTCCGTCACGGTCACTGCGGCCGTTTCGGTTCCGCCTTTGTCGTCGCTGACGGTGTCGTGCACGGTTCCAAGATCTCCATTTTCACCAGAATTCAACGCCTTTGGCTCTCCCTTGCTGACTGAGGAAAACTCATCCAAACCAGACTTGAAAGAGCTGCGCATTTCGAATTCGATGCCGATGGCAATACCATTATCATCGGTTTTAATCTCCACTATGTCGACCGCGCTGTCCAGCGCAAATTCCTTTAGGGTCATGTTCAGAACTTTTTCGATCGTTACTGCATCCAACCCAAACCTGGCTGTGTCAATCCGCCCGTCCTCATAGTTTGAAAACAAATCAAACAGGATAGAGGTTTTGACCGCTCCAAGCGAAAGACCACTAATCTGATTCACTTTTAGCCCCAAAGCCTTGTCTGTCTTTGGCTTATAAACCTTGCCTTTGGCAGACAGCTCCGAAATGGTCTTTTGAATCAACTCTTTGGTTGCGCTGTTATACTGGATGTATTGTGTACTTTTTTCTGGCGCCAGACCTGTCGCAAAAACAGGAAGCGTGAGACCAAAAATCATGGAAAACAACAGCATTACCGATACAAAATAACGAAACATAGATTTTTTAAAATTCATATCAATTAAGC
>NZ_JAOTRZ010000290.1 GCF_030247655.1 Trichlorobacter sp.
CACTAGAAACACCTGGAGCGCCAGCTGCACCACCATGCCCACCGCCTGCAGCCGGGGCCGCAGCGCCATGCCCCCCCTCTGCAGCAGCAGGGGCTCCGTGAGCATCAGCCCCTTCTTTTTTCTTATCGCCCTTGCCCATCATCATAAATACAACGACACCGGCGATAACCAATACCAGCACTGCCGCCCCAATGATGATAAACAACTTCTTCTTGCTGCCACCCTCTTCCGGGGCTTCGGCTGCTGCCTGTTCTTCTTTTGCCATTCGCTCCTCCACAGTGTGCCATGGTTTCCTGCCTGATGAATGCACAGCATAGCATATTTAAAACGAAAACGAGGTTTTTGCAACTACTCGCAATTATTATTCATGTAGTGCCGATACAATTGCGCCCCCGCCCACCTGCAACTATCTGCAGGCAAACGGGGGCATAATCAACCTATAAGGCGTTAACTAGCTATTAACGCTTGAGATTAAGTACCTCCTGGGTCATCTCGTCAGCCGTGGTAATCGTCTTTGAGTTGGCTGAATAGGCACGCTGGGTCAGGATCATTTTCACAAACTGCGCCGCCATATCGACGTTACTCTGCTCCAAAGAATTAGAATACATCTTTTCAGAACTGCCGTTGGCTCTATTTACTGCCGCAGAAAAGGCAGTTGTAGGCACACCGGCTTCCGCACTGCTTTTAAACAAAGTCCCGCCAACCTTAATCAGCCCCAAAGGGTTGGTAGGATTGACTACAGCTATTGTATGACCAGCATCTCTAACAACAGTATAATTGGCTGTGGTAGCCGGCAAACCGGCACCACTCCCGTTATAGTAGTAAGCATCACCATTATAATCGCTGTAGGTAATTACCCCTTGAGCATCAATCGCCGTTATTTTGGCAAAATCACCAGCTGTTTGTCCGTTAACGTATAAAAAATCTATTGGCGCTCCGGTTGCCGCTTCAAGAGCCACGTACCCGTCAGGATTAACCAGATTATATGCGCTGTTGACCCGAAGAGCACCGGCACGGGAAAGGTACGCTAAATCCTGGGTAGCAATTGCCGCTGTTGTATTAGGGGCTGCGAAGGCAAAAAAGCTGTTGCCCTGGATTGCAACATCTGAAACCACCTCAGTATTTTCAAAGGCACCTTGCGCATAGATATTATCGACTTTTTGAATCTGGACTCCACGCCCTATCTGGGAGTTATTTGGCCCACTAGCAGAGAGCATATCAGAAAAAAGCATACGACCGCTTTTAAAACCAACCGTGTTAACGTTGGCCAGGTTGTTTCCAATCACGTTAATTCCTTCTGCATTGGCCAAAAGTCCTGATACGCCTGAATACATTGCTGATGTAATACTCATTTTGTTGCCTCCTGTTCTTGTTGGAGTTGCGTCTATCGGTCGGCAACTCCTTAGGCTTCCTCAAGAGGACCAGCCCGTTAGGTTCGTTAGATAACTACTGCTGAGTCAATATTAGTGAAAACATTTCCTTTCATCTGACTACGATCCATGGCGGTCACCACGGTCCGGTTCTTGACGCTTACCACCAGAGCCGCATCACCCATCATAACCAGTGAATCTTTACCACCTTTCTGTGCCACACTGTTTACGGCTCCTTCCAGTTGCTTCAGTTGATCATTACTGAATGAGATGTTACGGGCCTTAAGGCGATCCTGGGCATGCTGTGAAAACTTCACCCCTTGGGTCTGATCAAGTACCTTTGAAAAAGGTGTTTCAACAACAGGTTTTATTGGCTGTTGACGGCCTACCTCGCCAGGTTTTCCTATCGGCTGAACCGGATTAGGAAAATAGATCTGATCAATGGTACTCATATAGATCGCACGCTCATAACATCTGCAAAGGGAAGCAGGACGGAACCAATTGAAATATAGGCTACTCCACTTGCAAAGGTGACACCATCAGCCCGGCCGGTTGTGAAGGTGGTGGCTGTTTGTGTAGCACCCACAGCATCCGTTCCAGTGACTGAAAAGCTGTAGGCACCTGAAGTCAGCACGTTTCCCTGACCATCCTTACCATCCCACTGATACGTCCCATTCCCCGCAACTTGTGAACCAAGGTCAACGGTACGAATGGTCTCACCCGATGCATTTTTTATAGTTAGTGTCGTTGCAGTCGTTGCAGCAGGCATTTGATAACTTAACTCTACCGCATTAGTGCCATCAAAATTTAGTTGATCTCCAAGTGCGATAATATCTTTACCTATCAATCCAATCGAGCTTAGTGCCAAATTATTATTCTGTGCAGTCAGCAGGTTATTCAGCGCTGTGGTTGTATTATAGGATTGCTCAACCATTGTCATCTGGGCAAGTTCCCCCATCATTTCAGTAGCATCTTGAGGATTCAGAGGATCTTGGTATTGAAGCTGAGCAATAAACAACTGTAAAAATGCGTCTGAGTCCAAACCAAGATCTGATGCGGAGCTCACTGTCGTACTAGTGGCACTACCCGTACTATCAATTGCTGTAACAGACATAGTAAATTCCTTTCACTAGAATCTAACATCAAGCGTTGATTGATACTGCGGCGCAAAATACTGCATTGGCGCTTCAATTTTTCCAGAATTGGGGTTAGTTCTTGAGGCATACTGCGATGGTGACTGCTGATGCTGTTCCGGCATCATTTGGCGCCAATCCTGCGACTGCTGTGACTGATTACCATTGCTGCTCATAGTTACATTAAATGAATCAACCTTGATATTCTGCCGTGCTAATGTCTCTTTCAGATCATCAGCCTGCTGCAACAGCGCATCACGAACACCTCGGTTTTCCGCCACAATCTCCAGCTTCAGACGATTATCTTCCATCCGCATATTCAGCTGAAGAGTACCCAAGTTTTCAGGCGACAACTTAAAAGAGATCTGGTCATTTCCCTGCTTGATCTCATGGCTGACCAGACGATCTGTCACCTGACGGCCAACCAGCTCTTGTGGGACGGCCTTAAAAGCCTCTGCTGACTCTCCACTTGTTGCATTGACCATTTGTTGACCCGTATGCAGGGTAACTCCATGCTGGTCAGGCA
>NZ_JAOTRZ010000291.1 GCF_030247655.1 Trichlorobacter sp.
CAAGGACAAGGTCCTGATGGGTGCCGAGCGCCGCAGCATGGTGATCTCTGACGAGGAAAAGAAGAGCACTGCCTACCATGAAGCCGGCCATACACTGGTGGCCAAGATGGTGCCGGGCAGCGATCCGGTTCACAAGGTTTCCATCATCCCCCGAGGTCGCGCCCTGGGTGTGACCATGCAGTTGCCGATTGAAGACAAACACAGCTACAACCGTGAATCCCTGCTGGGTCGGATTGCGGTGCTGATGGGTGGTCGCGCAGCAGAAGAGCTGATCTTCAACACCTTTACCACCGGCGCAGGCAATGACATTGAACGTGCTACAGAAATGGCCCGCAAGATGGTCTGCGAATGGGGCATGAGTGATCTGATGGGCCCGGTTTCCCTGGGCAAGAAGGATGAATCAATCTTCCTGGGCCGCGACATGGCCATGCACAAGAATTTCAGTGAAGAGACCGCTATCAAAATTGATGAAGAGATCAAGCGGATTGTTGATGAAAGCTACACCCGTGCCATTACCATCCTGCGTGAGCATGAAGATCATCTGCACCAACTCTCCATGTGCCTGATTGAAAAGGAAAACCTGAGTGGCGCCGAGGTTGATGACATTATTGCCGGCAACGGCCCGGTCTGTAGCGGCAAAAAGCCTGAGCCAGAGCAGGATGAACCTGCTGCAGAGACTATTGAAGAAGCTTCAAAACCGGTGGATATTCAGGCGTGACAGAAGAACAGGGGCAAGGGGCAAGGAACAAGGGGCACGATTTTGCCATTCGCGCCCTCTGCCTCACCTCCCCTGCAGCTGCACAGAAAGAACTGGAACGGATCGGGGTTGATCCGGCTGGTATCAGGCACATGCTGCCCAAGCTGGAACAGCATGCTCTGTTGGTGCCGCAGGTAAAGCCCGCTGCAGCCAATATTCTGAAGCAGGAGATGCTCTCCCTGGGGGGTGATGCTGCGGTGGCACGGGGTACCGTGGCCTGTTCAGTAAGTAGTACCGACGTACTGCTGATCGGCACCCGGAAGCAACTGCTGACACTTTGCAACAAACTCACTGGTCAACCGTTTGGCCTCAAGGGGTTGTCAACAGAACTGACCCTGCTATTACAAAATATTCAGCACCCACCAACCATCTGGCAGACCTCCCGGCGTCAGCTTTCCCTGGATCGTCCGTTGATCATGGGTATTCTGAATGTCACCCCGGATTCCTTTTCCGATGGCGGTTGCTACCCTACGGTTGAACAGGCAGTTGAGCGGGGCCTGCAATTGGAGGCTGAAGGGGCAGACCTGCTTGATCTCGGCGGTGAAAGCACCCGGCCCGGAGCGGTTGCGGTCTCAGCAGAGGAAGAACGTACACGGGTACTACCGGTGATTGAGGCGCTTGCTAACAGGCTCACCATACCGATCTCGGTTGACACCTGGAAAAACAGCGTTGCTGATGCCTGTCTGGCAGCCGGGGCAGAGATTATCAATGACATCAGCGGCCTTAACTTTGATCCAACCCTGGCAGAGGTGGTTGCCCGTCACCAGGCCGGTCTGGTTGTGATGCACACCAGGGGTACACCCCAGCAGATGCAGCAGGATACCGGCTACGCAGACCTGATGGGCGAAGTCACCGCCAGCCTGTTACAGTCAGCTGCATCCGCCCGGTCCGCTGGTATCGCACACGAACAGATTGCCCTGGACCCTGGCATCGGGTTTGCCAAGGATCTGAATGGAAACCTGGAACTGCTGCGCCGACTGCCGGAACTGGCAAACCTTGGCTACCCGCTGTTGGTGGGGACCTCACGTAAATCCTTTATCGGTAAGATTCTGCAGCGGGAAACAGCAGCAGACCGCCTGTTCGGTACCGCAGCCACCGTAGCCCATGCCGTAACATCCGGTGCCCGGATTGTGCGTGTTCATGATGTACAGGCAATGAAAGATGTAGCCCTGATGGCCCGTGCCATCAACAGCCAGTAAATCCTTCAGTCTCCGAGACGACTCATGAGCTGCCCCATCGACCTGACCGGTATCAGTGACAGCATTATTCTGGCTGCCCTGATCTATCTCTTTTCCCTGCTGATACGGCGTGACGTTGCCCTGCGCCTGCTGGGGGTGATGGGGATACTGGTCGCTTTTTCCCTGATTGCCCGCCTGAGCCGCTTTGCACCGTTGATCCGTGTTATTGATGTCATTATCCTCTCCACACCTGTTGTCCTGGCGATCATCTTCCAGAATGATCTACGCCGCGCCCTGCTGATGCTGGGCAAACGTCAGCATCAAACCACTGAGCAACCGGCTGATGATGGAGCGGTGGATGAAGTTCAGCGTGCGTTATCAGATATGGCCAGCCGCCAGATCGGCGCCCTGATTGTGGTGGTAAGACAGCAGCCGATTGAGCACCTGATTCAGGTGGGAACCGATATTGACGCCAAGGTAACCAGTGAACTGCTCAACTCAATCTTTCTCCCTTACTCGCCGATCCACGATGGCGCGGTAATCCTGCACCAGAGCAAGATCACCAGAGCTGGCTGCCTGCTACCTCTCTCCCACAACCCAGACATTTCCAAGAGCTTCGGCACCCGCCACCGGGCAGCCCTGGGGCTCTCGGAATTATCTGATGCCCTGATACTGGTTGTTTCCGAAGAGACCGGAAAGATCTCGGCAGTCCAAGACAGCAAGATCACCTACGACATCGACATGGCAGACCTTAAAAAATTGTTAAAAAAAGCCATGGCGCACCATGGCTGAGGCAGCATAAAAGGAGCGTATCACCCATGAAAAAACTGTTCGGCACCGACGGCGTTCGCGGCGTTGCCAATATCCATCCCATGACCACCGAAACCGCCATGCAGCTGGGACGGGCGGCTGCTTATATCTTTAAGAGCAACAGCAGACGACGCCACCGGATCGTCATCGGCAAGGACACCCGCCTTTCCGGCTACATGCTGGAAAGTGCTCTGGTGGCAGGGATCTGCTCCATGGGTGTAGATGTGCTGCTGGTGGGCCCGCTGCCGACCCCCGGGATTGCCAATATCACCAAATC
>NZ_JAOTRZ010000292.1 GCF_030247655.1 Trichlorobacter sp.
AGTCAGCAGTATCAGGAACCAGGTTTCAGCGCCAATAGTCTTGATGGGCTACAGCAACCCGATCTATGCCTATGGCTGGCAACGCTTTGCTCAGGACGCGGTTAAGGCAGGCATAGACGGCCTGCTACTGGTAGACCTGCCGCCGGAAGAGGCTGGTGAACTGCTCCCTGCGGCGAAGGCAGCCGGTCTTGAAGTCATTTTCCTGCTGACCCCGACCTCCGATGACATCAGGATCAAGCAGGTCAGCCGTTACGGCAGCGGTTTTCTCTATTATGTTACCGTTACCGGCGTTACCGGTGCCCGCCAATCGGTCTCAAACAGTCTTGAGGATGAACTGAAAACCATACGGCATACTATTAAACTTCCGGTTGTAGCCGGTTTTGGCATCTCAACCCCGGCCCAGGCAGCCCAGGTAGCAGCAACAGCTGATGGTGTTGTGGTTGGTAGTGCCATTGTCAAACTGTTTGAACAGCACCAGGGTGAACAGCTGCAATCAGAGGTAACCGGACTGATCAGATCACTGAAAAAGGCCATTTCGTCGTAAGATTTTTCCTGAGAGGATATATTTATGAGTTGGTTTAAACGCGATAAAACAGGAATTGAAAAAAGCAGTACCAAGAACGTCAAGGTACCGGAAGGTCTTTGGACCAAATGCCCGGGCTGCAGCGAATCTCTGCTGACCAAAGAGATTGAAGAAAACCTGCAGGTCTGCCCCAAGTGCGGTCACCACTACCGGATCGCCCCACGCAAACGGCTGCAGGCGCTGCTGGACAACGGTACCTGGCAGGAATTTGATGCAGAGTTGACCTCTGTTGACTTTCTGGATTTCAAAGACACCAAGAGCTACCAGGAACGGATCAACACCACCGTTGCCAAGGGTGGCTCCCGCGACGCCGTTATCTGCGTTGAGGGAGGAATCGAAGGGATCGCAACCCAGGTTGCCATCTTTGACTTTGCCTTTATGGGTGGCAGCATGGGCAGCGTGGTGGGTGAAAAGATTACCCGCTCCATCGAGCGCGGCCTTGAGAAAAAGCAGCCGGTAATCGTCATCTCTGCCTCTGGTGGCGCACGGATGCAGGAGTCCATCCTTTCACTGATGCAGATGGCCAAGACCTCTGCCGCCCTGGCCAAGCTGAAGGCAGCTGGCCTGCCGTTCATCTCTATCCTGACTGACCCCACCACCGGTGGCGTTACTGCCAGCTTTGCCATGCTGGGAGACCTTAATATTGCTGAACCTAAAGCCCTGATCGGCTTTGCCGGACCACGGGTGATTGAGCAGACCATACGTCAGAAACTGCCAGCCGGATTCCAGCGTTCCGAATACCTGCTGGATCACGGTATGGTGGACATGATCGTCTCGCGGCTTGAGATGCGAAAAGCGCTTGGCCAGGTTCTGGCAATGCTCACCAGACAGTAGGTGTGCCCGTTTCACAGCAGCTTGCACAACTTTTTGGCCGGCGACGTTTCAACATCAAGCCCGGCCTTGAGCGGATCACTGCTCTGCTGGAGAGACATGGACATCCAGAAAGATCCTTTGCCGCCGTACATATTGTCGGCACCAATGGAAAAGGCTCAACCGCCGCTTTCCTGGCGTCCATCTTTGAACAGGCCGGTTTCAACACCGGCCTGTTCACCTCTCCCCACCTTGTCAGCTACACTGAACGATTCCGCATTAATGGCGTTGACATTTCTTCAGAGCAGCTGGGGAAACTCATTCAGGAGCTGCTGGATCTGGCCACCCCGGATGATACTTTTTTTGAATTAACCACGGCACTGGCCTGCCACTGGTTCGCACAAAACAACATCCAGATAGCCGTACTGGAAGCAGGCATGGGCGGACGGAGTGATGCCACAGCCGCAGTACCGGGCCTGGCCACAATTATTACCCCGATAGCCCTTGACCATTGCCAATGGCTGGGCACTGATCTTCAAACCATTGCAGCTGAAAAAGTGGGTATCGCAGCGCCGGGAAGCCCGATTATCTCAGCTGCACAGGCACCGGAAGTGCTTAACGTGCTTGAGGAGTACTGTCTGCTCAACGGCAACCGCCTGCTCCTTGCAGAGCGTGACTTTAACGCAACCTGCAACGGCGCTGATGGCAGCCTTAGCTACCAAGGCTCTACAGGCACTGTAAGCGGGCTTTTTCCCAGTCTCAACGGCAGGTATCAGATAGGCAATGCCACCCTGGCCCTGGCAGCAGCTGAACAGTTATCATCCCAGGGATTCCCTGTTGTACCCCAGGCAATGCAGCAGGGCCTGGCATCAACACGCTGGCCCGGCCGGATGGAATTAATCAGGCTGCCTGACGGTGTTGAACTGCTACTGGATGGAGCCCACAACCCCGCCGGTGCCCTGGCTTTGGCAGATGCTCTGGCTGCCTATGGAACGCGCAAAAAAATTCTGTTGCTGGGGATGATGGAAGATAAAGACCTACACGGCGTGCTGCAGCCGCTGTTACAACAGGTTCAGCAGGTTATTACAGTCAGTCCGTCCCAGGAACGTGCCATTCCGGCAACAGACCTTGCAGCAAGCTGCAGGACAGAGGGAACCCCGGCCACAGCAGCAGGCTTGGTAGCTGCAGGACTGGAAGCTGCACAGGCAGCAGCCAAACCAGGCGATCTGATTATAGCTGCAGGATCACTCTTTCTGGTGGGCGAACTAAAGGCACTGCTGGCAGGTACCCCCTGCGAAGCGGTGCGGGGATAATCCTAACTACAACTCAAGGCGATATCTTGAAACTACGTACCTGCATTTTCATACTGTTTTTGCTGCTGCCCACTCTGTCACAGGCTGCCGAACAGACCACCGGCGCCCCCGGCATGACCATCCGTGCCGATGTCATGACCCATGATGCTGCCGCAGACCTGATCAAGGCCAGCGGCAAGGTTGAAATGACCTGGCAGGATATGACCATGACTGCTGATGAGGCAACCTTCAACCGTACCAATCAGACACTGCTTGCCAAGGGTAACGTCTATCTGGTCAAGGCAGGTGATATTCTCTGGGG
>NZ_JAOTRZ010000293.1 GCF_030247655.1 Trichlorobacter sp.
GGAAGATATTAATGAGCACAACAGTAGACCCAAGAATGGCAACAGTAATGAGCAGGTTGTTCTCATTCTTTTCATCCATCTCTTTTCTGGGTGTAGCCATGTCCTTTTTCATGGCCTTTTGCAGATCAATAATCTGGGCCTTGATTTCACGCCATTTTGGTGTTTCCTGTTTTGCCAGCATCTCTATGGATGCGGACTGATTACCAGAGCGGGCCAGAGTAATAATCTCATCCTTGACAACACTGTTTTCCTGCCAAAGGGGGGGCAGCTTAGCCAAAGACTGTTCATACTTGCCAATAGATTTGGCAAGTGCAGAGGCGTTTTTCTGGGATTCAAGAAACTCTTCATTGGCTTTTTTGAAGTTGGCCATGGCCTTTTCATCTGAAGGGTTCAGGATTACGTTGCGGATCGCCTGCTCTGCCTGGATGCCCTGGGTATGCATCTCGCTGACAATAAAAGCTACAGCTTGATATTTTTCCACAAACAGATCAACACGGTCTTCGGTGGCCCGCATACCACGGTAGGACTGGGCAATAGCAATGAGTAACAGGAATGTTGCAAGAATACCGAAGATGGTAAACTTCCAACGCATCGTAAGATTTCTGAATAATAAACTCATATCCGCCTCCATAACCAACTATCGGGTAACTGCCACACGTTGCTGGGTTTGGTTAATACACAGGTTTTAATGGTAATGCCAGTGTAAAAACAGTAACTTCGTCGGCTGAGTTGAAACTAACCGTCCCCCCCAGGTACCTCTCACCAAAAAGCTTCATACAGTAGGTCCCCAACCCCCTGCCCTGCTTTTCTTTTGTACTGAAGGAACGTTTGAAGATCTGCAGCTGAACTTCTGAAGTCATTTCACCGGGATTCGTCACCTGTATATACACTCTATCATTTAAACAATGAGCCCCGATGATTACGGTGTCTCCTCGTTTACTGGCCTCCAGTGCATTCAACACCATATTACCGACAATCCGGCGCAACAAAGAACGATCAGTTGTCAGACTACAGTTGATCGGCAGTTCAAGCATTAGCTTCCGGTCCGGTACCCGTTCATGATGTTCATAAAGTTGCTGGACATCGTGCAGAAGTTCTGAGAGATCTACTTGTACAAAATCAGGTTTATAAGTGCCCTGTTCAGCATCCAGCAAACGGCGCTGATGGTTGATCTCTTCAATCAGATTGTCAGCAAGATTAACCATCCAACCTTTGTATTCTTCCTCTGCAACTGGCGTGGTTCCTTCTTGCAGTAGCGATGCCAGACCACGTATACCGCCGGCACTGTTAAGAATATCGTGAAAAAAGACCCGTTCCATCACATGACGGCGTTTTTCAGAGCTGATATCCCGTAAAGCCAGCACGGTAAACTGCTCTCCCTCAATGGTAACCGGTGTTGCCAGCACATCCAGATCAAGCGCCGAACAACCATCGTTATCCAGCATTAACTGGCACTCGCCCTGTTCCGGCTGACCATTCGCCTGACTGGCTAAAATAGCACGCACAGCACCACAAACGGAACAATGTGCAGCAGTACCACAACCATCTGGGCCTTCATGACAGTACGTACATCCAACGGCTTCTCCTGGTCGCAACCCCAGCAACGATTCAGGATCAGCAACGCCAAAAATCTTCAGTAAACGTTGATTTACCGTTACAATCTGACGCTGTTGATTAAGCACCAGCAGTAAATCAGGCATGGCATTCAAAAGTGCTGCAACCAGTTCACTATTGGCAACCTTTTCGGATTCCTGCTGTAATGTTTCATGAGTTGCTCTGCCAGCCGGTGCAAACCAGCTTAAAGGTTGTTGCGTAACTAAATCCATACTAAACTCCTTGGTAATGCTTGTACTATACCGTAATCACAGATACTTGTAAGTCAGATGAATTAATACATTTGAATGATTTTTCTTACAAGCTAAAGATTTTTTGTAAGGAAGAATTTAGCGGCAGGGAATAATACGGTTAGAAAGCGCATACGAAATGAGCGCTGCATCGCTTGAAAAACCCATTTTTTCACACATACGCAGCTTGTAGGTACTGACGGTCTTAACACTAATTCCGAGATCATGGGCGATTTCTTTAGGTTTCTGACCAGCTGCAAGAGCCTTTAGAATCTGATATTCACGGGGAGAAAGGTGTTGATGAGCCGTCAGTGATACTGTTTCAGGTAGCGGAGAAGGAATTTTTATCGCCTTATCCGGATCATCACCCCGTACTATCTGAAGTAGATTATTCAGAAGCTGCGTCAACTGCTGATTGGTTGATGCCAGCAATTTATTGCGATGAACCAGTTCCTCTACTTCTTGGCGAACATTTTTCAATACATCAACTTCTTTAAGCAACTCTTGCACTACTGATCGCAACTCACCGCTATTCCATGGTTTTGCCACAAAGTAATGCACTCGACCTTCATTTACCGCAGATAGCAATAGATCGGTATCAGGATACGCAGACAATATAACCCGTTTGATATCTGGCCAGTTCTGCATCACTTGCTGCAAAAACTCAACGCCATTCATGCCCGGCATCCGATAATCAGAAATAACCAAAGCAACCTGCAGGCCGTTATGTAACATTTCAAGAGCTGTTTTGGCGTTATCTGCTGTGACCACATGTACCGGACTATCCAGAAAACAGCGTGTAACAACACTCAGCACACTCTTTTCGTCATCTACCACCAGTAGCTGCACAACCGTGTCTGTCGTATTAGATCTATTGGAGTTCTGAATCAGCATGTGTACTCACTAAAAAGCCCCGAAGAAACCTTCGAGGCCATAAACCGCTTAAAGTAAAATACGAATCGATTGTAATTCCTGTCGTACCACCCTAAGTAATGCCTGCAAATCCTGAGAAAGATCTACAGGAGCTGCCTGTTGTTTGACAGATGTCGTTTTACACGGAGAAAATCTCTTGCGTACACCTTCTATTGTATACTTTTCATGGTAGAGCAGTTGTTTGATCTGCTGTACCATCTCAATATCCTGCCTGGTATAGAGACTCT
>NZ_JAOTRZ010000294.1 GCF_030247655.1 Trichlorobacter sp.
AGCGTAGTCCAGCAACTGCTCCACCAGGGAAGGGACAATGTTAAACACCGCCCGCGCCCCTGGCGTATCCTCCACAATGGCCGGCATGTCATAGTAATCCTTGATGGCATGCAGATAGGTCCAGGGCAGGGCGTACTCCCCCTTGACCGGGTCCTTGTAGTACGGCTGGTGCATGTGCCAGAGAAATATGACGTCAATCGGTCTGGTCATGGTCGGCTATTCCAGTTCTTTCTTCCACTTCTCTACTTTTTTGCGATAGTCATCCAGTAATTTTCCAGCGGTTTTCTCATCCTTGGCCTCGGCAAAAATATGAACGAAAGAGCTGTACTGGTCCGGCAGCACCAGTGCCCAATCATTATCAAACTGCACCTTGATGCCGTCGATGAACGAGGCTTCCTGCTCCAGAGAGTCCTCGCTCATTTTACGCATGATCCCTCCCTTCATCTCAAAGGCACAGGGGAGACTGGCCTGCAGGAAGGCCCGTTTGGGGGCCTCTTCAAGAACCCGTGAAAACGGCAGACCAACGGTAATCCCCAACTCCACCAGCTTGGCAATGGCATACATGCCGTCAAAGGCAGCCTGAAAACGGGGGAAGGCAAAACGGCCATCGGGGGATGCAGCCAGGATCACCTCTGATGATGATGCTGCCTCCAGCATGGCCCGGTCACTGCTCTTGGTGCGGGTGACGCCGCATTTCTTCTTGAGCGCCATCTGTTCGATGGTTGACGGTGCCTGTACCGGCACAGCAATGGTGCCCCGCTGGTCGGTCTTGAGCTGCAGGGCAACCACCAGGGTCAGGAGCTGGATCCCGTCATAGATGGTGCCGGTTTCATCCAGCAGGGTAATCGACTCCACCGCAGGTTCAAGCCAGAAACCGGTCTGGGCCCCCAGAGAGCTGACAATGGCTGAGAGCTGCCTGAGCCCTTCCTGTTTCGGCTTGGGCACGCAGCCGCCACGGCCATCATCAACATAGGCGTTCAGGGCAATCACGTTGCAGCCCAGCTCATTCAGCAGCATCGGCAACACCTGGCTGGCCGGCGAGTAGTTGAAGTCCACCACCACGGTCCAGGCCGCCTTGCGGCAGACCTCCACATTTAATGCCCGCAGATAGCCTTCGCGATAAAAATCAATCGCCTGAGGGATATCAATCAAGGCCCCCGGCTCAGTGTGGTGGGCACGCCGGAAGTTTTCTTTAAAGAAGATCCGCTCCAGGTTCTTGGCCATGTTGCTGGAAAAGTCCAGGCCATCGCCATCCAGAAAGATGATTTCCATTGAGGCAGGATCTTCGCTGGACTGACGGAAGTGAAAACCACCCACCTCGCCAAAGGTCTTCAGCTTATAGCGAATCAACGGCAGCGAGGTCATGGTCATATCACGGACATTGACCCCGGCTGAAAGCAGGCCACCCACAAAACAGCGCTTCAACATCCGTGATGAACGGTTGGCATCCCTGCCACCCAGCACATAGCTGCCTTTGGGCAGGGTGGTGCCATAGGCGCAACCGAGCTTGGCCACAAATTCCGGGGTCAACTCTACATTGGACAGGCCCTTGATGATCGCCCCTTCAAAGAGCGCCTTTTTCCATTTTTCGCCCCAGATCAGGTTGGCAGTTACGGTGGAACCCGCCTCAATCATCTTGCGTGGCCAGATCTTGACATCGGCCTTGATCTTGACGTCATCGCCGATGGAGGTGTCATCAGCCACGATCACCCCTTCATCCAGCACTGCATTCTGGCCGACCCGCACATTGGCGCAGATCACGCTATCAGTGATCTTTGCGCCTTTTTTAACATAGGCATTGTCCCAGAGCACACAACGGTTGAGCTTTACTCCAGCTTCAATGGTGCAGTTACGGCCAATCACGGAATCCTTGATCTGAACCTCGCCTCGAATTTGGGAGTTATCGCCGATCACCACTGTGCCGGACAGGCCCGAGGCATCCTCAAGGGTTACATCAGCCCCGATCCGCAGGTCTTTGCCAACACGATCCTGCTTCTCCTCGTCTATCTTCAGGTTGACCTTCCCCTTGAAGATATCGTGGTATGCCTCACGGTAGGAGTCCGTATTGCCAATGTCCCGCCAGTAGCCCTTGGCTGAAAAGCCGAACAGCGGATCGCTGTTCTGCAGCATCAGCGGAAACAGATCCTGGGAAAAATCGAAGTTCTCTCCCTTGGGGATATAGTTGAAGATCTCCGGCTCTAACACATAGATACCGGTATTGATGGTATCTGAGATTACCTCGCCCCAGCCCGGTTTCTCCAGAAACTGGGTGATCCGTTTTTCCTTGTCGGTAATGACCACGCCAAACTGCAGCGGGTCTTTGACCGAGGTGAGGGTAATGGTGGCCATGGCCTTGTTATCAGCATGGAAATCCAGTACCTTCTTCAGGTTAAAGTCGGTCAGCAGGTCACCGGAGATGACCAGAAAACGCTCATCCAGATACTTCTCTGCCGCCTTGACCGCTCCGGCAGTACCCATATCCTCAATCGGAGTCACATAGGTGATCTTGACCCCGAAGTCAGAACCATCCCGGAAGAATTTTTTGATGATTTCAGGTTGGTGATACAGCAGCATCACCAGATCAGTGATGTCATGTTTTTTAAGCAGTTCAACGATATGCAGCATGATCGGCCGGTTAAAAAGCGGGATCATCGGTTTTGGCATACTGCTGGTGAGAGGTTGGATGCGGGTGCCGAAGCCACCGGCCATGATCACTGCCTTCATATACTGATCCTCCTTGATGGATTACAATTCATTTTCCATGCTTGCTTGAGTAATCTACTGTTGCAAAAGTTTTTCATCGTATTCCGATCGGGAAGTCCACCTCAACTTCTGTCAAGCCCCCAGCTCCTTAACCAACTCCATTTCCTTGCGCAAAACGGTGTTGATCAACGTCCCGACATCCGTCTTGCACTTGCGGGCGCGCTGACTGAAAAAACTTTCAATCGGTCCATCAAGATACACTGGAAATCGTAGTTCTTCAGGTTTGCAATAAAACTTGCC
>NZ_JAOTRZ010000295.1 GCF_030247655.1 Trichlorobacter sp.
GCCCACGCCTCTGACTTTGCAAAGAAGTACCCCTACAAGCCGCACTACAGCATGGTCATGCAACAGCATCGCTGCATTGACTGCGAACGCTGCATGGAAGCCTGTGTGGCTACTAACAATGTACCGAAACGCCACGGCAACTACCGCACCACCATCCTTGAAAAAGAGACTCCCGATGCCATCGGTGGCAAGCTTGAGTTTATTCCGGTACTCTGCAACCAGTGTAACCTGCCGCAGTGTGTCAGAGTCTGCCCCACCAAGGCGACCTACAAGGACAAGACCCATGGCATCGTCATGATGAACACCAAAAAGTGCATTGGCTGCCTGACCTGCCAGTTAGGCTGCCCCTACAACGCCCGCTATTTTGACGAAACCCGACACGCAGTTGACAAGTGCAACTTCTGCTGGGACACCCGTATCTCAAAAGGTGAAAAAGATACTGCTTGTGCCCACGCCTGTCCCGCAGACGTGCGGATCTTTGGAGACCTTTCCAATCAGGAGGAGCGAGTCTTCAAGATCGTACATCAGATCGAAAAAGCGGTCTGGGTACTGCGTCCTGAATCAGGCACGCGTCCCAACGTATTCTATATCAAAGGATAGCTAACCACTTTCACTCCAGAATGAGGATTTAAGACTATGACGATACGCACACTACTCATAACCGCTGTAGCCGCCCTGTCCTTGGCAGCCGGAGTTGCCATTGCTGCCAGTTATCCAGAGGCCCCTATCATTTATGACAAACCGGTCAAAGGGGTTATTTTCTCCCATAAAACCCATGCAGAAAAAGGTTTGGCCTGTGACATGTGCCACAATCATCTGTTTGAACAACAGGCTAAAAAGGCCCAGCAGAATGTAGACTTTGTGATGGATTCACTCTATAAGGGTAAATATTGCGGCGCCTGCCACAACGGATCACTGGCATTTGCCTCCAATACCCGCTGCGCCACCTGCCATATCGGTGTTAAGGGCGAAGAACGCTATAAAAATGGCGGCAAGACAGATAAAAAAGGCCACTAGAATCAACCAGCACCGCACAAAAAAGGCGCCTGCCGTTTCCGGAGGCGCCTTTTACTTTACCTTAACAACTTGGTCTACAGCTCTTCAAACGCTTCCTCTTCATGACTGGTCTCATCGTTTTCAATCTCACGACCCATACTATCGTCCTTCAGCCCTTTGATAAAACGCTGATTCTCATCAAGATTTTTGGCAATCTCCTGCAGCAGCAGGTCCAGCCCATCATCTTTTATAGGGTCAACACTCATACACTACCCGCCAAGACCATCCAGGAATCGCTCAGCATCCAGGGCCGCCATACAACCGGTACCGGCAGAGGTAATTGCCTGGCGATAGATATAATCCTGCACATCCCCGGCAGCAAAAACACCGGGTACGCTGGTCTGGGTGGCAAAGCCTTCTGAGCCGCCACGAGTTTTGAGATAGCCATCCTTCATCTCAAGCTGCCCGTCAAAGATACCGCTATTGGGAGAATGGCCAATCGCCACAAACACACCATCTAGGGTAATCTCCTTGGTTGAACCGTCGCGGACATCCTTGATCCGCATACCGGTTACACCCATGGCATCGCCAAACACCTCATCAAGGGTATGAAACCACTCGATAGTGACCTTGCCTTCGGCAGCCCTGGCCTTAAGCTTATCGGCCAGAATCTTTTCAGAGCGGAATTGATCCCGACGATGCACAACCGTCACGTGGCTGGCTATATTAGCAAGATAGAGAGCCTCTTCAACAGCCGTATTGCCGCCACCAATTACGGCGACCGGCTTGTTACGATAGAAAAAACCATCACAGGTGGCACAGGCTGACACCCCTTTACCCTTAAACGCCTCCTCAGACTCCAAGCCCAGATAACGGGCCGAGGCACCAGTAGCAATAATCAGGGCATCACAGGTATATCTAGTACTGTCACCCTGCAACTTGAACGGTCGCTGCGACAGGTCAGTACTCACAATCGTGTCATAGATAATCTGCGCATTAAATCTCTCGGCATGCTGACGCATCCTCTCCATCAGATCCGGGCCTTGAACCCCTGCATGGTCACCGGGCCAGTTATCAACCTCGGTTGTGGTGGTTAGCTGCCCCCCCGGCTGAAGACCGGCAATCATAACCGGATTCAGGTTTGCCCGTGCTGCGTAGACCGCCGCGGTATAGCCAGCAGGGCCGGAACCAAGGATAATTAGACGATGGTGTTGAACTTCAGACGACATAGCATCTCCTTAAAATAAAACTATCCCCTGCAGGAATATTGCAGAGGATAGCAGGTAAAAACAATAATGTCACGCCAACGACGTTTACTCGGGCTTTGTCCTTAACCCGGCGGCAATATTAAAGTTAACATCAATCACAATATTCAGCTTTTCAGTATCAGGATTTGCCATAACCTCAAACAGGCGCTTATCAATAAAAAGGCTCAAATTAAGAATATCCTGCCGCAGATTTTTTGGCAGAGGATTCTCAGGATCAGACAGCTCAGCCTGAAAAAAACTCCAGACCTTTTGATTAAATTTAATTGCCTCTAGCAATTTTTCATCACGATCGGGCGCTGACCAGTTTACCTGCACCTGTTTCAGCATCAGTCCGGCACGAGTTAAAACTGACGCTTCAAGCTCTCGACCTGAAAGCGTTTCTTTCTGCATTGAAGTGTAGGCATTAGTCGGATTCTGGTACATGATTAAGAAGCTCCTCTTCATACTGGATAAGTTGCTGGGCTTGCTTCAGCGCCTGATAAAATTTCCCCTCTAGAATATAGGCGGTAATCCCCGAAATCAAGTCTTTCATACTGGGAACCGCAACAAGAAGATCTGTAACGAGCTGACCATAAATCTGAGCAAGCTCAACATTTGGAACCTCTCCAAGGTACATCAATTGAATAACCAGATATATTTTTTTGCAAAAACTATCAGCTTGCTCCTCCGTTAGAATATCCTTCTCTCGGAGAATAGGGACATTGTTCTCAACAAAAAGAATACAAGCTGCTG
>NZ_JAOTRZ010000296.1 GCF_030247655.1 Trichlorobacter sp.
TTCGTATACTGTTCAAACGTGATTGCTGGTTTAAAGGCTTGGTACGCTTGATAAAATTGTATGATCCATTTTAAATGTTGTTCAATCCATTCAAAGCTTATTCCTTCTTCATCAAGAGCTATTTTCTTTAGAATATATCCATGTAGCATACGGTTCCAGGTAATCGGAAGCTCGGCACCAATCAGTTTCTTTTTGGCCGATTCCACGAGAATTCCCCTGTCACGATTCCATTGAGCTAACGGCACTGGAGAGTCGGCAAAAAAGCAGTACCAATCAATATCAAACACCTGCATTTCTTTTTTGCCTGCAAATGATTCCATAAGCTTTTTATACTCTGGACTTTCAAGAAACAGGTAATACCTAAAACGATCATTCTGAGCATAGCCTCCAAAATCGAGATAGACCCTGAAATCAACAGGTGTCACAAGGATTGAAACGGCTGCGTTGTAAACGCCTGATTTTTTGCCCAACTTTTTTTCACGGGGCACCATCGGCATCCAGATATAGGCGCTTGTGGTGTCTATGGGGGTAAGAATATCAGTCAACAAATCAGAGCTGTTTTCAGAAAGCCATCCATTCAAACATTCACGCAAGGGCAACAGTTTGTCCCTTAGAGCATACATATCTTCAAAGTCAGCGTATTTGATGGCTGAATAACTATCTGCAACAACATCTTTTTTTGTTGTCTCATCAACGGCTCTGATCATGTAGTCTGCCGACGTATTAAAGAGGGTATTAATAGTTTCAACAGGTTCTTTAGCAGGATATTTTTTGCGCTGTTCTTCAAACGATTTTGGCATCAGTTCAAGCCAAACATAGGTAATAAATTCAAGGTGATTATTGGTCATCTCTTCCTGTAATTCAGGATTCAGCTCATGCATTATGCGATTACGTAGAATCCTAAAATTAGTAAGACGCATTCTTGTATCAAACAGTCTTTGCGCATCATGTTCATCAGACATGTTTATTGTTTGCAGAGATCCATCAGAATTTCTGAAAATGTAACTTTTAAAAATATCTTTCTTCTCGTAAACACAATCTTTTTTTAACGTTTCATCAGTTAGCTGGAGAATTTTTTCATTTAACGAGCATTCCCAGTCAGGATCAAATTTCTTGTTAAACCACTCTGTATCCTGGAAACGCCACTTTTGGGTTATTATCCGTTCAAATAGCACTGCCGCCCAGTAAAGAGCTAAATACGGATACCCCAACCGGTAGCGCCCGACCATGTATGATGCAAAACTTTCTTCTATTGATTTTGTATCAGCAAAAAAATTATAAAACAATTCAACGGCTTGCCGCGCTCCATTCCCTTTACCCTGCAAAGTTGGTTTAATAACATTAAGAAACTGTTCAAGTGTATGTGACTCAACTGCCAGTTTTTGCAGGATGTCGAAGGCGTTTCTGCAATTTGCACCGGAATAACGTTCTTCAATGAAATTACACACTCCGTTAACCTCTGTAACCAGAGCACTCACCCTGTCTTTATTCGTACCGTTGATAGAAAGATATTCAGCAAACAATTTATTTTGCGAGCTTACGCTTAGTGTTCTTGCCATGTTTTCCCCCTTGGGACGTAACGCTACTATTTGCTAATCACCCTTACCTCAACCCGCTCAATCCCACGCTGTTGCCAGGCACCATGCCGGAACTCAGGTCGGCAGCGCAGATTGCCATTACTCCAGAGGTCTCCGAGAAGCTGTTGGTGACCCAGGTCTTTTTTATGACCTTACCATCAGTGTAGAAGGTGGTAATTTCTGCCCGACGAGTACGCAGTAACTCCTGCTTGAATTGCCCCTCATCCCCAGGAAAGAGACGAATAGGTAGCTTTTCTCCACTTGCGGCCTTGACACAGCACTGCTCCGATTCACAACTGCCAGACGACTGACCATCACCAATAATCTCAATCTGGTGGGGAAAGCTCGCCAACTGACCTTTCAACTGGTTGAGGAGTTGCGGCAATTGGTTGATGTCAACCTCCATCCGAATAAAAACCTCTACTGACATAACGCTACCTCCTCCTTACCAGTTGATATAGTCCAGAATTGCCGAAAGGTCTTCTTTGCCTGGTTCTTGCGTGATAACTGCTGAACAATGATTGTGTAACTCTTTGCCGGTTGGATTAAACGCAATAGATTTGCAGTATGCCGCTATATGCTGGTCATTGTCGCCATCCCCAACAAATATGATCTCTTCTTGCGCAATCCCCAGATCGTTATGCAGCATCTCCAGCAAAGCCCGTTTATGTTCAAAATCTGTCGGGCTGATGCTCCAGCGTTTCAGCTCTTCGCCATCCCAAAAGTATTCGGCTGCAGCATGACAGGTATCTATGCCGTGATCCCATACGACCCTGTCTGCCAGAGCCTTCAGACCGCCGGTGATCATGGCAACCCGGATGCCGTTTTCCTTCAGGCGGGAGATGGTTTCACAAACCCCGGCAAAATAGGAGACAGAATTGATCACGTAATAAAACTGGCTCTTGGTAAGGTTATGTCTTTGATGTAGGAGAATCGTATCCTCCACAAACCGGAAGTATCCGTAGTAATCACTCTTCTGGCCTGGATCGTTGCGATGAATAAACCGCTCATAATTTTTCTTGTTTGCAAGGCTGGCGTCTTCACCCAGTATGTCACACAAAAGTGTCCAAACACCACCGATGTACTCTTTACCGTTTTGGTTGAACGCCACCTTGCTTCTGAAGATGGTGCCCTCCATGTCGAGTACAACCAATTTTGTTTTTACCGTTTTTTTCATTTTAAATTCCCCTCTTTTGCAGGATTTTATCGTTAATAGTCGTGTACAGCGGGGCGTTACACACCGCGCACACATGGATTGAGTTGCAAGTAATGCGGATATTGCTGGCCCCGCAACTACAGAATACTTTGCCATCTTTCAACCGCTCCGGGTAAAGCACCATGTACTCCTGCTCTGTCAATATACATCCCATAGT
>NZ_JAOTRZ010000009.1 GCF_030247655.1 Trichlorobacter sp.
CGTCAGATGTGTATAAGGGACAGCGCTGCTACCTTTGTATGCATGGCAAAGATGCGCCTCCTGAATCGTGTCCCCAGTCTCAAACCCTGCTTGATCATAACAACCATTGCGTAGAGACGCTGGTGGAACGGTTGGGGCGGAGTTTCCAGGTAACCACCATTCCGATGTTTGGTGCAGATGGCAGCTACGAGGCTACGGTGCATGTTGCCCATGATATTACCGAGCGGAAGCAGCATGAGGCAGAGCTTGAGCTGGCCCGGGAGGCAGCTGATGCGGCCAACCAGGCCAAAAGCGAGTTTTTGGCCAATATGAGCCATGAGATCCGTACGCCGATGAACGGTGTCATCGGTATGTCCCAACTGCTTCGCTTTACTGAACTGACCCTGGAGCAGTCCGAATATCTGCACAGTATTGAGCTGTCTGCCGACAACCTGCTGTCGCTGATCAATGATATTCTTGATCTCTCCAAGATTGAGGCAGGCAAAGTGGAGCTGGAATATGCCGATTTTTCTCTGCGCAAGATAATTAACGATGTGGTCAGCACCCAGATTTCCCGTATCTACCAAAAGCAGTTGCAGATCAAGGCTGATCTTTCTGCCGCTGTGCCGGATCTTTTTGTGGGTGATCAGCTGCGTATCAAGCAGATCCTGCTGAATCTCCTGAGTAATGCCATAAAATTTACGGATCAGGGCAGCATTACCATTGGGGTAACGGTTGTTTCACAGGATGGTGGTCAAATAGTCCTGCGTCTGAGTGTAAGCGATACCGGAACCGGCATCTCTGCAGAGGCAATGGAGCGGATTTTTGCCCCCTTTACCCAGGCAGACAGTTCCACTACCCGCAAGTACGGCGGTACCGGTCTGGGGTTGGCAATCTGCCGCAAGCTGGCAGAGCTGATGGGTGGACGGATCTGGGCAGAGAACAATGCAGAAAGTGGCAGCGTTTTCCACCTTGAATTACCGTTCGCCATGCCGCAGCAACTGATCTGCAGCAATGATGACAGGCCACATGCAATACCGGTCTGGAGCGGAACACCACTCATGCTGCTGGTGGCAGAAGACAACCCGGTTAACGCCCGATTTATCTCCACGCTGCTGACCAAGATCGGGCATCAGGTCACCACGGTGGAAAACGGCAGACAGGCACTTGAACGGTGGCAGAAGCAGAGGTTTGACTGCATCCTGATGGATGTGCAGATGCCGATCATGAGCGGTACTGAGGCATTACAGACAATACGGGCCATTGACCAGATCGGCGGAGGCCATACGCCGGTTATTGCGTTGACTGCCAACGCGCTGCGTGGTGATCGTGAACGCCTGCTGGCTGACGGATTTGACGGTTATGTTACCAAGCCGGTGGATATCAGGTTGCTCTGCACTGAAATGGAGCGGGTAACCACAAAGGAAGGGTCATGACACGTACCAGCTTCACCGACCATTTTGTAAAGGTGGCAGCTGACTATGCCAGTCACCGTCCCACCTATCCACCTGAGCTGTTTGCTTGGCTGGCCGAACAGGCTCCGGCCCGCACGCTGGCCTGGGATTGCGCCACCGGTACCGGTCAGGCGGCGGTGGCACTGGCTGATCATTTTGAGCAGGTCTGGGCCACCGATGCCAGCGGGTCACAGATTGCGGCAGCTACAGCCTGCGCCGGAGTGCAGTATCATACCGCACCGGCAGATTGTTCCGGTCTGCCTGATCAGTCCGTTGATCTGGTAACCGTGGCCCAGGCCCTGCACTGGTTTGACCTTGAGCATTTTTATGCCGAGGTGCGACGTGTGTTGAAGTCGGGCGGTCTGCTGGCAGTCTGGACCTACGGCGTCTTTCAGGTGGAGGGGGCTGATACTGCCGGGATACAGTCCCTGCTGGACCGTTTCTATTATGAGACCGTTGGGGCTTGCTGGCCACCGGAGCGACGCCATGTGGAGAACGGCTATGCCGATCTGGCATTCCCGTTTTGTGAACTTGAACCACCGGTTTGTGGCATGGCGGTTGACTGGACTCTGGATGACCTGAGCGGCTACCTGCGTAGTTGGTCTGCGGTCAGTCGCTACCGGGAGCAGCACGGTAGCGACCCGGTGGTGCCCCTGGTAGCAGAGCTTGTTCCCTATTGGGGCCAGGGATGCCAGCGGGTGGTCTGGCCGCTGTCCATCAAGGTGGGGCAAATCTGATTTTTTTTGTGCTCGTTGTAAACGGTTAAACCAGTGGTACACTATTGAAACAACGGTTTAAGCTGTCCGGGAGCTGCCATGAAGTTCCGTACCCGTCTTACCATAACCTTTGCCGTGATTATCCTGCTGATTATCAGTGTGGAGTTGCTGGTCAGTTATCTGGGCGCCACCCGTCATGATCAACAGGTGGCTGTGCGTAATCTGCAGTCCACCAGCCATCAGGTCAGCCATACCATAGATCTCCTGTTGCAACAGGCATCCCGTGATCTGGCAATGGTTTCACGCTCTGCCTTCCTCAATGAACCGGGCCGTAGTATCCCCTCCATTAACCGCCGTCTGTTTGACTTCCGTGAAAGTTCCGCTTCCTTTGGACACCTGACCTTCTGTGGGGCTGACGGCAGGGTTCGGGCAGATGCCGATGGTCTGAACCTCGGGAAGCCGATGGATCAAGCACTTTGGCAGAAGGGGATGGCCGGGCAGAGTGGCTTTCTGATTCAGCCGGGAAGTGGCAGTACAGCGGCCGGGGTACTGTTTTACGCGCCGGTACGCCGGGAGCCGGGGGAACAGCCCAAAGGGGTCATCGTTGGCAGGCTGCAGGTAAACCATCTCAGTGCCTTGTGTGAGCATTTTCAAAATTACCGGATGAGCGGGGCAGATCGTCTGCAGGTTGCACTGTTGAACCAGGCCGGGCTGGTGCTGTTTGCCAGTAGTGGCAGCCCGTTACCGGTCAGCGGCGAACCCGGTAATACCGCTCAACTGGTGCGTAATAACGGCCCTGAACTGCAGATCATAACGCCGGTGCAGGGGTTGAGTGGCTCAACAACAGGAATCTGGCGCCTGCAGGTGAGTATTCCCAAGGCCCAAGTCTATGAAGTGGCCCGTCAACGGCTGAAACGTAAGTTGGTGGTAAACGGGGTTATGTGTGCGGTCGGCATTGCGATTGTCTCGCTAATGGTGGGCAGACTCAGTCGCCCGCTTGATGAGATCTCCCGTGCAGTGCTACGCAGGGGTGAGGGTGACACAACCGCACTGGAGCAGCTGCCGGTCCGTCGTGATGAGTTTGCCCTGTTGCAGGAGAGCCTGCAGCAGATGTCGGCACGCCTGCAGGAAAGCATGGGGCGTCTGACCGCCAGTGAAGAACAGTTCCATGCCCTGTTTGATGCCATGGCTGAAGGGGTGGCATTACATCGGATCTGTTACAATGAAGAGGGAATCCCCTGCGATTACCGGCTTGAAGAGATCAATCAACGGTATCGGGATATTCTGGGACTTTCCAGAGATGATGTGGTGGGGAAGACCGCAACAGAGGTCTATCGCGTGCCCCACGCCCCCTATCTGCAGGAATATGCCACTGTCGTTGCTACCGGTCAGTCATACAATTTTGAGGCTTACTATGAACCGCTGCAACTGCATATAAGTATATCGGTCTGCCGGATAGGGCCGGAGCGGTTTGCCACCATCTTCAGTGACATTACGGGCAGGGTCTGGCAGGAAGAAGCCCTGCGCAGCACCATGACCCAGCTTAAGCAGGCCAACGAGGCTAAGAGCCGTTTTCTGGCGGTGATGAGCCATGAGATCCGCACCCCGCTCAACGGTATTACCGGCATGGTGCAACTGCTGCAGGATATGGAGATGCCGGCGCTGCAACAGGAGTTTCTGGACAATATCGAAACCTCTGCCGAAAGCCTGTTGAGCGTAATTAACGATATTCTTGATTTTTCCAAGATCGAGGCTGGCCGGATGGAGTTGGAGGAGCTGTCATTCCAGCCCTGCGTGCTCTTGAACGATACCCTGCGGGTGATGCGTCTGCGGGCACAGGCCAAAGGGCTGCAGCTTACCCTTGCCTGCAGCGACAGCCTGCCGGCGGCGCTGACCGGCGACCCTCACCGCTTGGCGCAGGTGCTGAGTAATCTGGTGAACAACGCCATCAAGTTTACCGTGGGTGGTGAGATCGCGGTCCAGGCTTCGTCAAGGGAGGTTAATGACGATACCGTGCTGTTTCTGGTTGAGGTCAGGGATTCCGGCATCGGTATGGATGCGGCAACACAACAGGCGGTATTTGAACCGTTTATCCAGGCTGACAGCTCCACGACACGCAAATACGGTGGTACCGGTCTGGGGCTGGCTATCTGCAAGCAGTTGGTTGAGTTGATGAACGGCAGTATCAGCGTGTTCAGTAGTCCTGGACAGGGCAGTACCTTCAGTTTTTCAGTGCCACTCAAGCGAGCCCAGCTTTCCGCGACAGTAGCGGAAGTAGTTAACATCATCTCGCTTGACCAGCCGTTGCAGGTGCTGGTGGCAGAGGATCAGCCAGTGAACCAGCGTTTTGTTGCTGAAATCCTGCGTAAGCAGGGACACACGCCATTGTTGGCCAGCAACGGGCAGGAGGCGTTGGATATCTGGAACAGTGCCTCTATTGATATGGTGCTGATGGATATCCAGATGCCGGTCATGGATGGCCTGAAGGCGCTGGCTGCCATTCGTGCGGCTGAGGATGGAATGAGACGGCATACCCCGATTGTCGCCCTGACGGCCCACGCCATTGTGGGGGATCGAGAGCGGCTGCTGAATGCCGGTTTTGACGGCTATCTGGCAAAACCGTTACAGGTAAGCAAGCTGTTTGAAGAGATGGCACGGGTACTGGAGCTGATCAGCAAGGAGAAACGCGGATGACAACAGCTGAGCATCGTGCAGAGCTTGAACGTCAACTGCTTGAGTCGGAACAGCGCTATCACGCCTTTACCGAGCTGACCTCGGATTTTTGTCATGTCTGCAGTCGCACCGGTAACAGTGCCTACCGCGTACAGTGGATTGGTGGACAGTTTGAGCGGATTACCGGCTATTCTGAACAGGAGCTGTATGACTTTGGCTGCTGGTTGCCGCTGGTACATCCCGAAGATCGTGAGCGGATAGCAGCCGGGCTGTTAAAGCTGGTACCTGGGGATGAGGTCCGTACCGAGTTTCGTCTTGTCCGCAAGGATCAGCATGTACGCTGGATCCGCGAACACAGCAGATGCGTGCTGCATCCCTCTGATCCAAACCAGTTGCAGCTCTATGGTACAGCCCGGGATGTTACTGCCGCCCGTGAAGATGCGCTGGCGCTGCAGACCGCTGAAAATGCCTACCGGACCATCTTCAACGCCACCAATGATGTGATCTTCATCATGGATGCCCAGCAGGGGATGATTATTGACTGCAACAAGCAGGCCTTGCAGCTTTTTGGGCGTCCACGGGAGGAGCTGATCGGTTCCAACCCGGTACAACTTTCTCCGCCAGATCACCCCACATTCAGTTTTGAACAGTCCCAGCGCCATATACAGGCCGCACTGGAAGGAGAACCGCAGCTGTTTGAATGGCTTCATGTACGGCCGGACAACAGCACCTTCTGGACAGAGGTCAGCCTGCGGGCCACCGAAATTAACGGGCGTCCCCGGCTGTTGGCGGTGGTGCGGGATATCAGCGAACGTAAAAGGCTGGATGCGGTGCTGCGAGAAAGTGAACACCGCTTCCGTGCCCTGGTGGAGAATGTACCCCATCTTCCGGTGCAGGGGTATGACAGGCAGCGCCGGGTTATTTTCTGGAACCATGCAAGCGAGCTGTTTTACGGTTACAGCTGCGAGGAGGCGATGGGCAGACAACTTGAAGACCTGATCATCCCGGCTTTCATGCGGGAGGCGGTTGTTCAGGCGGTGCAGCAGTGGGTTGATGAGGGTGTCCCGATTCCTGCCGGAGAGCTGCAGTTACAGCATAAGTCCGGTCAGCTGCTGGATGTTTTTTCAAGTCATGCCATGCTGCGTAACATCAAGGGCGAGCTTGAGATGTATTGTATTGATTTTGATATTACCCAGCGAAAACAGGCGGCCCTTGAGCTGCAACGGACGCGGGATGCAGCCCAGGCTGCCACGGTTGCCAAGAATGAATTTCTGGCCAATATGAGCCATGAGGTGCGTACCCCCCTAAACGGCATCATGGGCTTGAGTCAGCTGCTACGGACCACCAGCCTGACTGAAGAACAGGCCGGTTATATGGATATGCTGGATGGCTCCGCCCGTAATCTGTTGGCCTTGATTAACGATATTCTCGATATTTCCCGGATAGAGGCCGGCAGCCTTGCCATTCAGCAGACACCGTTCAGCCTAACCAAGCTGCTGCGTGAGGTGGCAGGCATGTATGAGAAGCCTGCAGCAGAAAAAGGGATCGATCTAGATCTGCTGCAGCCGGATGATTTGCCCCCGGCCCTGGTTGGTGATCCTCTGCGTTTGAAGCAGGTCTTGATCAACCTGGTGGGGAATGCGATTAAATTTACCAGTCATGGTGGCGTCAGTGTCCATATCCACCGGTTGTATGATTCACCGCAGGGGAGCCGACTCCGGTTTGAGGTGCGTGACAGCGGCATCGGTATGGCACCGGAAGCCCTGCAGAAGATATTTAATCCCTTTACCCAGGCCGACGCATCCACCGCCAGGAATCATGGTGGTAGCGGGTTGGGACTGGCTATCTGCAGACGCCTGTCTGAGTTGATGGGTGGGTGCATCAGTGCTGAAAGCAGTCTGGGAGAGGGAAGCTGCTTTGTTGTGGAACTGCCTTTTGGGCACTATACAGGTGCCCAGGTTGCAGATGATGCTAAACCGCCAATGCCAGCTCTGCAGCTTGATCCGCTACAGATTCTACTGGTTGAGGATCAGGAGGTAAACCGTACCTTTTTACAGCGCCTGCTGGAGCGCCAGGGGCATCGGATCGCCCCGGCCGTAGATGGTCTGATGGCACTTGATCTGCTTGAACGGGAACAGTATGACCTGGTGCTGCTGGATATCCAGATGCCCGGTATGGGAGGGGAAGAGGTGCTGCTCCGCCTGCGCCAGAGTGAACAGGCCAGTGGTCGGCATCTGCCGGTTATCGCCCTGACCGCCCATGCCCTGGCAGGGGACAAGGATAAATTGCTGGAAAGCGGTTTTGATGGCTATATCAGCAAGCCGGTCCAGATGGAGCAGCTGTTGGCTGAGATGGGAAGAGTTGTTGCGATGAAAGGGAATTTTAAAGGATGAGCGAACTAGCCAGCGTGCCTCCAGAGCCAGAGTTGCTGGAGACCGATACAGAAGATGAACATACTGCCGATTGGCAGCCGGTTGCCGAGTTGCTGCGACGAGGGGTGGGTATAGATTTTAGCTGCTACCGCTCAGGTACGGTCGGGCGTCGTATCAGGCGCCGGATGGAAATGTTGCAGCTTGATGAGGTGGCTGATTATGTCACCCTGCTGTCGGCTGATCAGGAAGAACTTGAGCTGCTGGGTCGTGACCTGCTGATCGGCGTGACCGAGTTTTTTCGCGATCCCCAGGTGTTTCGGGGGCTTGAAGAGCAGCTGCGGGAGCTGTTGCGCGGACGTTCTGCAACCGATGGGTTCAGGATCTGGTCAGCCGGTTGCGCAACCGGTGAAGAGGCCTATTCTCTGGCAGTGCTGCTGCACAACATAGCCCAGGAGGTCGGGTTTGGCGGCGACCTGAAGGTGTTTGCCACCGATGTCCACAAAGGTGCTTTGGAAACCGCCTCGCGGGGGACCTACTGCGGTGACTTGATGGCCGGTATGCCGACCCCGTTCCTTGACCGTTACTTCCGTTCTGAAGGAGAAGGCTGCTACCGGGTAGATCCCCAGATCCGGCGGATGCTGGTCTTTGCCCACCACAACCTGCTTGCTGACCCCCCATTTACCCGGATAGACCTGGCAGTCTGCCGTAACCTGTTGATCTATCTGCAGCCTGATGCCCAGCAGCGGGTACTGACAGCCCTGCAGTTTTCACTGGTACCTGGTGGTTTGCTGCTGCTGGGGCCCAGCGAAGGGGTCAGCCATCTGCCCAATGCCTTCAGCGTGGTGCAGGCCGGTATCAAGTTGTTCCGTAAACAGGCCACTCCCCGTGACAGCATCACTGTGCCGGGCATCCCCTGGATGGCCCGCAATCCGCTGATTGCCTCATTGCATCAGGGACCACGCAATGCCATCGCCCTGGACCGCCATCTGCTGCATGACTATGACCTGATTCTGGAACGGTTTGCACCGCCCGGCATGCTGTTGAATAGCAACCGCCAGGTGCTGCATATCTTTGGCGACCTGACCCGCTACCTGCGCCCCCTTACCGGTCGTCTGACCGGTGATATTCTGGGTAGCCTGCGTGATGAATTGAGACCGGCCCTTTCCACCGCCCTGCTGCGGGCAGAACAACAGCATGAAAGTTCAGTGGTGGATCGGATTCCTCTGATGGAGGATGAAGAGTGCCACTACGTTGATCTGTCAGTCAGCCGTCTGGTTGACGACCGTAGCAACGAGACGCACTTTCATGTCACGCTGGCCCCTTCAGATTGGCAACCGGCCAAGGAACCTGATGTTGCCAGCTGCCATCATGATGCTGATTCTGCTACTCACCGTCGTTTGTCGGACCTTGAACAGGAGCTGCATTCAACCCGTCACTCACTGCAATTAACCATAGAGGAATTGCAGGCCAGCAACGAAAAGCTGGATCTGGCCAATGAAGAGCTGATTTCGTCCAACGAAGAGCTGCAGAGTACCAACGAAGAGCTGAAATCGGTCAATGAAGACCTGTATGCCGTTAACGGTGAACTTGAGCGGCGCAATGAGGAACTGCTGCGCCTGAACAGTGATCACGACAATCTGTTGGCCAGTACCGAAGTGGGAACCGTTTTTCTGGACAGACAGCTCTGTATCCGTAAGTTTTCCAGTGCTATCAGTGCCTTTCTCAAGCTGCTGCCCCAAGACCTGGGGCGTCCCATTGACCATATCGCCTATGAGTTGAGTTCCCCCCAGGAGTTCAGGCGGAATCTTGTTCAGGTGCTTGAGAGCGGTGTGCGGAGGGAGCAGGAGATTCAGGCCGGTCCTGAACAGTGGGTCCTGCAGCGGATTTTGCCGTACAAAGGGGACGCTGCCGCTATGGATGGCGTGGTGCTGACCTTTACCGATATCAGTGCGGTCAAGCAGGCCCAGGCTGCAGTGGCAGAGATGAACATTCAGCTTGAACAGAAGGTGGTTGAGCGTACCCGAGAGCTGTCAGCCAGCGAAGCCAGCAACCGGGCCATGATTGAAAGCTCCGGTCAGGGATTCTGGCAATTGGGGCCGGACCGGTTGACCCTTAAGACAAATCCGGCGTTATGCAGCATGCTTGGCTATAGCCCGGAAGAGATGCTGGGCCGTTCGCCACTTGAGTTTGCCGCCCCGGAATCACGAACTGCATTTATCTACCAGTTGGGCAGGATAGAGGGGACACTCCACCGCAACTTTGAACTTACGCTGCAGAACAAAAACGGTGAGCAGCTGCCGGTTATGTTTCATGCCACCAGCCTCTTTGATGAAAACGGTGAGGTCAAATCATCCTTTGCCTTTGTCACCAACCTGTCAGATCAGAAAAAGGTTGAGCAGGAGATCCGGTTGGCCAAGGATGCCGCTGAATCAGCCAGCCGTGCCAAGACACAGTTTCTGGCCAATATCAGCCATGAGGTACGCACCCCCCTAAACGGCATTATGGGGATGAGCCATCTGCTGCATATGACGCCACTGGTGGATGAGCAGCTTGACTATCTGCGCCATCTGGATGATTCAGCCCAAAGCCTGTTATCGGTCATCAACGATCTGCTGGACCTTACCCGGATTGAGTCGGGCGGGTTTGGTATGGAGCAGGCGGATTTTCAGCCCGAAGAGCTGGTAAATGACGTGATGCGCATTCATCAGCCGGTTGCCCAGCGTAAAGGGGTGGCCTTACAGCTCAGGCTGGACCCGGACCTGCCTGACACGCTGCGGGGGGTGCCGTCACGCCTGAAGCAGGTGCTGCATAATCTGGTGGGCAACGCGGTCAAATTTACGGATCAGGGCCTGGTGACTCTGCAGATAGAGCCGCAGGCTATACCGGGCCAACCCCTGCGGGTCCGTTTCAGCGTGGTTGATACCGGTATCGGGATGGAGCCGGATACCTTGAACCGGATCTTTTCACCCTTTACCCAGGCAGATGAGACCATCAGCCGCAGATACGGTGGTACCGGTCTGGGGTTGACCATCTGCCAGCGCCTGACGGAGCTGATGGGTGGCGTGATTGAGGTGGAAAGTACGCCTGGTGTTGGTAGCTGCTTCAGGGTAACGGTGCCTATGAAGGTTCCCCTGGGTATTATTATGCCCCATGCTGTTGTTGAAGCAACGCCACTGGGCGTGCCGGGAGGCTCTCTGCGGGTGCTCTTGGCAGAGGACCAACCGGTGGGTCGGCTCTATGCCACCCGTTTGCTGGAGCGTCTCGGACACCGGGTTGTTGCCGTTGAAGATGGTAAGGCAGCCCTGGAGAGTTGGGAATCTGACCGGTTTGACCTGATCCTGATGGACGTGCAGATGCCGGGTATGGATGGGATTGCCGCCACATCCGCAATCAGGATGAGGGAAAAGCAGACTGATCGTCATACGCCGATCATCGCCCTGACTGCCCACGCCCTGACCGGTGACCGTGGTAAATTGCTGGAGTATGGTTTTGACGGCTATGTGGCGAAACCGATTGATGTTGATGGGTTAATGACGGAGGTGAGCCGTTTGATGCGGCAGGATTGTAGCAGTTTCTGCCAAAAGGAGGATACGCCATGAAAACAGTTGCGGGGTTGCTGTTGCTGTTGATGCTGGCTATTGGGCTGCCTGCACAGGGGGCTGAACAGAAGCGGTATGTTTTTGCCGTACTGCCGCAACGGCCCCCGGTGGCAATGCATACCAGCTGGCGGCCGTTTCTGGATCAGCTTGAAAAGGAGCTGGGAGTAACCCTGAGCTTGAAGTTGTATGAAACCATGTCGCAGTTTGAGGATGATATGAAGAGTGGTGCAGGTGATTTTGTGTTTTCTACGCCACCCCACGTCGTGCTGGCCTACCAGAGCCAGAAATACCGGCCATTGGTGCGGGGGAGCCGCACCATTGCAGGGGTGCTGTTCACCAAAAAGAATTCGGCTATCAAGAACCTGGCTGATCTTGACAACCAGGAGGTTGCCTTTGTGGGCAGCCGGAATGTCTGAAGCCTCGTTGTGAGACAGGTCCTGTCTCAACAAACGGTACGCCTGAATCTGAAGCAGTTGTTCGCCGGTTCCAGCAGTAATGTGTATAAATCTGTGCTGTTGGGTAAGAGTGCTGCCGGAGCAGTGCTGGATGTTGACTTTGATGCCCAGCCAGAGGATGTAAAGGCTCAACTGATCCCGTTGGTACGTACACCAAAGATGGCACCTCATCCGATTTCGGCCCACCCCCGGGTGCCGAAGCAGTTACAACAGGCATTGGCAACAACGGTTCTAAAAATGGGAAGTTCGGCAGAGGGCAAAAAGCTGCTGCAGATGGTGCAGCTAAGCGACCCGGTTCCGGCAGACTATGTCCGGGATTACAAAGTTCTGGAGAAGATGGATTACGATGCATTAAGCAAAGGGATCTGATCCTATGCAGTTTCTGCCGCGACGCCTGCATACCCGTCTGCTGCTGGCAATAACCCTGGCCATGGCTTTCGGTATTCTTGGATTGTCTTTCTGGACCGCCACCAGCCAGTCACGCCAGCTGCTGGTGGCACGGCAGCAACAGGCAGAACTGCTGACCCGTAATCTGGCGGAGGGGTCTGCCCACTCCTATGTCCTTGAGGATTATGCAGCACTTGATCACTTTCTGCGTCACTCCATGGGGCTGCCAGGCGTTCGTCGGGTAATCGCCTCTGATAAAAGCGGAACCATACTGTCTGATTTTACACGGGTATCAGATAGTGCGGAACCTCAGCTAAGCGTTGGAGGAGGAGATCGAATCACTGTGCCTGACAGGCAGTCTGCCAGCCTTACCCATACAGGGAATCTGCTGGTGGTCTGGCAGCCGGTTATGGCAGGTGATCTGCTGGGATGGCTGCAGATCAGCTACGGTCTTGAAGAGGTGACTGCGGTACAACGCCAGATCTGGTTCAATGGTGTTATTTTTGCCCTTGCTGAGGTTGTCGGGGGTATCGTCCTGATCGCCTGGCTGTTACGGCGTCCGATCAGATCCATCAGCAGGCTGTCGAGTTTTGCCCGTGACCTGCCGCAGCATAAAGGGATGACCCTGCCGGTGGAGCGCTTTGTAACAGAGGTGCAGGACCTGGGAGAATCCCTCAACTACGCCTCAACTGAATTATCCCGGATTGAGCAGGAGCTGCTGGAGTTGAATCGCACCCTGGAGGCGCGGGTTGAGGAGGAGGTTGCCAAAAGCCGGGAAAAGGATGCCCTGTTGCTGCAGCAGGCCCGCTATCAGACCCTGGGTGAGCTGCTGGTCAACATCGCCCATCACTGGCGGCAACCACTTAATAACATCGGGGCGCGGGTTCAGGAAAACGCCTGGTTGCTGGCAAATGGTGAGCTGCTTCCTGAACATGCCATGGCTGCTGCCGATCTGATTATGCAGGATCTGAAGCAGCTTTCCCGCTCCATTGAGGCCTTTAACCTGCTCTGTCGTCCTGCTCTGCCGGATCAGACGTTGTCTCCATCAGATGCGGTGAAACGTGCTATTTTAATGGTTCAGGATAGCTATCAACAGGCAGGGATCAAATTTGAACTGAAACTGATTGACGAACAGGAGCTGCAAGGCTCCCTGCAGGACCTGGTGCAATGCGTGCTTAATCTGTTTAGTAATGCCAGGGATGCCATCGTGGCCGGACATGCAGCAACAGGGCTGATTACCGTGGAAATCGCGATGCAGGGCCAGAGCTGCTTGACGATTGCAGTCTCTGATACAGGGGGCGGTATTCCGCAGCAGTTACTGCATTCGCTCTTTGACCCCTATGTTACCAGCAAGTTCCGTACGCAGGGTGTTGGATTGGGGCTGTTTGTGGTGCGACAGATTATTGAACAACGCTTTAACGGTACGGTTATGGCTGCTAATCAGGAGCGTGGTGCCGTGATAACGATTGCTATTCCGCTGAAACAGGAGACTGTCTGATGACACCGACGACTGCTGAAGAATTACGACAAATCTGTCTGCTCTATGTGGAGGATGAAGATATTGCCCGTTTGTCCATCGGCAGTTTCCTGCGCCGTCAGGTGGGGGAACTGCTGCTGGCGTCGCAGGGGGAAGAAGGGTTACAGCTGTATCAGGAAAAGCGTCCGGCAGTGGTGATTACCGATCTTGAGATGCCGGTTATGAACGGTATGGAGATGATCCGCAGGATACGGGCGCTGGACCATGCTATTCCGATTATCATTACCACAGCCTATGATGACGACGCCCATTACTGTCCTGAAGCGGATATGACTATTCTGAAGCCGATCAGCTTTATGGAACTGCTGCAGGCGGTGAAAGACTGTCTGGCAGCGCGGAGGAAAAGTAATCCTCAAAACGGCAGTTCTCCCAATACAGAGCACTAGAAAAATCAGCGTGTTATATAAACCTAAAAACGGCAGTTGCTCCGCGTGCAACTGCTTTTTGTGGGATGCCGTAACCAACTTGGCACCGTTCTGAAACAGACCGGTGTTTTTTTTGTGAGATACTACGACAATTTTATTCCGCGTACCTCAGTAAGGAGATGATCATGAAAAAGAACAAGGTACTATTCGTCTGTATCCACAACAGTGCCCGCAGCCAGATGGCGGAAGCGTTTTTAAATCATTTGGCTGGAGATCGCTTTGAAGCGAGAAGCGCAGGGCTTGAGCCGGGGGTGTTAAATCCTTTGGTGGTTGAGGTAATGCAGGAGTTGGGGATTGATATCTCCACCAACCAGACCAAGGATGTCTTTGAGATGTTCAAACGAGGCGAGATGTACAGTTATGTGATTACGGTCTGCGACGGTGCTAACGCCGAACGCTGCCCGATTTTCCCCGGCATTGTCAGCCGACTGCACTGGAGCTTCAGCGATCCGGCAGCCCTGACGGGAAGCAAAGAGGAAAGGCTGGCGACAACCCGGGTCATCAGGGATGAGATCAGGGCCGCCGTGGAAGGTTTTATTACTGAATATGCATAAAAAACTGCATCCCTTTAAGAGGGAGATGCGGTTAACGGGCGGGTGTCATCACTGGCTTCAGACAGGTGACACCTGCTCATCAATCAGGCTGCAGCCGGACAGGCAGAGTCTGCCGGTATTGCCGTTGCTGGAGTAGATGCTTTTTAGTTCAGCACCACAGGCGTAATTGATGATCTCCATTTTGAATTTGGGCAGGACATTGTCAACGGTTTTAGAAACCGCTCTGCTACCGCACTCCAGGCAGAATTCCTTTAAATTCTTCATTGCTGGTCACCTCATATCGTTGTTGAACAGATGAGGTGAGCCTAGCATGCTGATGTGTCAGGCAGGTTGAGCTGTATGAACAATTCTGTGACGTCTGATCAGGTAAGCCGTTCCAGCTCTGCGGCAAGTACCCGGATATCAACCGGCTTGGAAATGTAACCGTCAAAACCGTTACCCAGGAACTGTTCTCGGCTACCGCGCAAGGCATGGGCGGTCAGGGCGATGATTGGGATATGCTGTCCGGTTTGCTGCTCGGCTTCCCGGATGAGTTGGGTCGCCTCATCACCCCCCATGTGCGGCATTGAAATATCCATCAAGATGCAGTCGTAGCTGTTTTTAGATACGCTATCCAATGCTTGTTTGCCGTCAGCAATCAGATCGACCCGGTGTCCTAGTTTTTTAAGCATGGCAGAAACGGTCATGGCATTTAACTCATTATCCTCTGCAAGCAGTAAGTTAAGACTTTTGGAGTTGGTGGCTGTTGCTTGCCTGGCGCCGTCCTCCTGCACTCCCTGCGGCGGATCAACGGCCACAAACGGCAGTTCAACGAAGAAACAGCTGCCTTTTCCCGGTTCGGAATCTGCCCAGATTTTGCCCCCCATCAGTTCTGCCAGGCGGCGGCAGATGGTTAACCCTAATCCTGTGCCGCCGTATTTTCGGGTGGTGGAGTTATCGGCCTGCTCAAAGGGGGCAAAGATTCTTTCCAGTGTTTCAGGTGCCATCCCGATACCGGTGTCCCGCAGTGACAGCTGCAGTTGCAGACTGCTACCCTGGCGTTCAATAATTCTGACTGCCAGGGTGATGCTGCCGGTTTCAGTAAATTTAATGGCATTCCCCAGCAGGTTAAGCAGTATCTGCTTGATCCGTAATGGATCGCCAAGGAGCAGTTCAGGAATCTCGGCAGGCAGGTCGGTGATCAGGTGCAACTGTTTTTGATGAATCAGGGAAATCTGGGTGGTGACTACGTCCTGAATACTCTGGCAAAGAGAGAAGATGGTCTGCTCCAACTCGATCTTGCCGGACTCAATCTTGGACAGATCAAGAATATCATTTAGAAGGCTCAACAGGTTTTTTGTGGAGCTGTCCAGGCACTGCAGGTACTCCTGCTGTTCAGAGGTCAGGTCGGTAAATTGCAGTAGCTGTGCCATGCCGATAATGCCGTTCATCGGGGTACGGATTTCATGGCTCATGTTGGCCAGAAACTCGCTCTTGGCCCGGTTGGCTGCGTCGGCTGACCTGCGGGCCTGTTTCAGTTCCTCCTCATACTGCTTCCGCTCACTGACATCACGGGTAATGTTGAGCAGACACTGTTCGCCATGTACCGTGATAATACAGGCTGACATTTGTCCGGTAAAAATTGAGCCGTCTTTCCTTCTAAATTGTGTCTCCAGGTTTTTGACAACACCATGCTGTTTCAGCTCCTGCACCAGTCGCTGGCGGTCTTCAGGGAATACCCATATGTTCAGATCAAGGGATGATTTCCCCAGCACCTCTTCTTCGCGGTAACCGGTGATGGTACAAAAACCTTCATTAACCTCCAGATAGGTGCCGTCTGTGAGCCGGTTGAGATTGACTGAATCTGGAGAGGCTTTGAAAGCGCTGGCAAACTTTTCTTCGGAGAGACGCAGTTGTTCTTCTGCCTGTTTTCGCTCGGTGATATCTCGAACAAAGTTAAGCAGGCACTCCTCGCCATTCACAACTATCAATGAGGTGGACATCAGACCGGTTTGAATCTGGCCGTTTTTGCGCCGGAACTGGGCCTCCAGATTTCTCACAATCCCTTTTCCCCTGATCTTTTGCACCATTAACTCACGATCAGTCGGATTTACCCATATGTTCAGTTCCAGAGATGACTTGCCGATTATGTCTTCCAGGTGGTAGCCGAGCTGTTCGGTGAAACTTTCGTTGATGTCCAGGAAAATGCCATCACGGAAGCGGGTCAGGGAAAACGCGTCGGGTGAGGATTTGAAGGCGGTTGAGAATTTTTCTTCAGACAAACGTAACAGCTCGTAGGCCCTGGTCCGTTCGGAAATGTCGCGGGCAACCCCCAAGACCCCCATCAACGTACCGTCAGTGTTAAACATCGGGGTCTTGATGGTCTCAAATCGGCCATGGTAGCCGCTTGCGGCAAAGGTCAGCCATTCCTCATTGATGGTTGGCTTTCCGGCTTCGGCTGCCTTACGGTCGTTGGCCCGGAAAAAATCAGCCATCTCTCTGTCAACAAAGTCGTAGTCGGTCTTGCCGATAATGTCAGATTCTTTTGCTCCGTAGAGATCTTCAAAGCGGGGGTTGCAGACCAGATAGACCCCTTCTGGATCTTTCAGCCAGACCAGGTCCGGCAGGGTTTCAATCAGGGTTTTCTGGAACTGTTCATTCTTTTTCAGTTGTTGTGTTGCCTGGTTGTGCTCCTCAATTTCGGACCCCAGGCGCTGGTTGGCTTGCTGCAGCTGCAGATTAAGCCGTCGGATGCCGTAAAAACGCCAGAACAGTGCCCCGGCTAGTAGCAGGATCGTGCTGCTGCCCAGCGTAACAACGACACGTTGCACGGTCCACCACGGTTTGGGTTTGCCCATCCAGTGCTGGAAAATCTTCACATGTTCAGGCGATTGGTGAAATGCCTTAATAGCACTGTTTAGCTGTTGATGAAGTGCCAGATTACCGGAATGTAGTGCAATGGCGCGTCGGGATTCCAGCACCGGTGGTTCCAGCACCCGGATTTGATCGTCCAGGCCGCTTTTCTCCGCCATCTGCATAATGGTGTCTCTGAAGGTCAGTACCAGATCAAGCTGGCCTGACACCAGATCCACCAGCAGATGCTGCAGGCTTTCATAGGGGATAACGGTGATGTCTGAACGTTCCCGCAGCATGCTGTAGGCGGTGCTTTTACTCATGACCCCCACCCGATTGCCGGGTGTCAGACCTTTAGTGCTGTGGTCAGTGGCGCGGACCAGGTAGTTGATTGGAGCGACATCCAGCACCTCAGTGAACATAAATTGTTTTTCGGTTGCCGGGTTGATCACTCGCAGCGGAATCAGGTCTGCCTGACCGCTTGCCACCAGCTGATCGACCTCATCCCATGCCTTGGCAAAGCGGTATTCAACGCTAAAACTGCCATGGCGGGCCAGGGCATTGGTGATGTCAACGGCCAGGCCAGCAGGTTTGCCGGTGGCAGGATCACGGAAATAATAGGGGGCAAGGTCGGGGGGGATGACGGCGATTAGTGGTTTGGTGATCGGTGGTGCAGCGGTGCTGGCTGCTGTCAGAGAAACCCTCTGCAAACAGAGCGACAGGAACAACATGAAGCCTATGGTACAGATGCTACGTTTCATGAGCTGACCTCTAACTGCGGTAGCCGTACAAATTCTTCTGTAACACAGTTTTGGGATAAAACAACCGGTGGTGCTGCAATTTCCACCCGGTTCCTGCCCTTGTGTTTGGCCTGATAAAGCGCTGCATCGGCCCTGGCTACAAATTCTTCCGACTGTTCTCCGTAACAGTACTGGGTTACCCCGAAACTGAGTGTTATTCTGAGCCCGTTGCCAAAATCAAACTGCTCAATCACTTCCCGCAGGATTTCTGCCAACTCTGCTGCCTTGAAACGATCATTTTTGGGGGCCATGATGACAAACTCTTCACCTCCCCAGCGGCTGAAGATGTCGTGCCCTCTGATCCTGCCTGAAATCAGTTCCGCAATTTTCTGTAATACATGGTCTCCGGCAGCGTGACCCAGGTTGTCATTAACCTGCTTGAAGTGATCAATATCCATCATGATCAGCGATAGTAGCGAGTTGTAGCGATAGGAACGGGCAATTTCGGCAGTCATCAGTCCATCAAACATGCGACGGTTATAGATGCCGGTTAGATAGTCGATCCGGGCCTCAGTTGCCAGCAGCTCGTTGGCTCGTTTCAGCTCCTGCTGGGCCCGGCGGCCATCAATTATTTCCCAGGTTACGTCGGCCAGATAGGCCACCTCTTCAGCATCTCTGGTGGTGTAGTTAATCTGCTTGTTACCCACCCCCAGCACTGCCACAATCCGCTCATCCCGAATCACCGGCACCACCAGTTCCCGAATCACCGGTGCATGGCCAGGTGGCAGCCCCTTTTTGTTAGGCAGACCGGCATAGTCATTGTGGATAGCCGGGGCGCGGGTCTGGATGCACTCGGCCCAGACACCGGCCTGGTCAACACCGTAGTGCATACCATGGCCTTCAGCCTTGCAGAACTCCTGCAGGGTGCGGGTGGACCAGGCCTGCAGGGTCAGGGTCTGTTGGTCAGGGTCAACAAAGTGGTAGAACCCCACCGGGCTGGCGCTGATTCGACAGACTTCATCAAGGGCGTACTGCAGCAGTTCATCAGCGGTATGCATGGTGGCATATTCCAGTAGTTCATAACGGATCTGCACCATCGCTTCAGCCCGTTGTGCCTTCTGTTCAAATAGATCCTGACGTCTGTGCAGCAGTGCCAGGCCTGCAGCACTAGCAATACAGGCCACCAGAAACAGTAACCCCTGGAAGATCGCCTCATTCTGCCAGTCAGACAGGATTGCGTCCGGGTCGCGGCTGATGATCAGCACCAGCGGTTTATCCACCTGCAGCTCTTTGGGCTGGACTGTTAACAGGGCGGCCAAGCGGTATTTGCCGGTGGCGTAAGCGGTGCCTGTAAAGATATTTTCCGGTTTGCCACTCTCTTTATGGCGGGTAAACAGGGAGCCGGGTACGGCCAGGTTTTTGCCCGTCTGGCCCTCGCGGTATGGCATGGTCATGAAGCGGATGCCATCGCCGTGGTTGATAGTATTCCACATATCCGGGGCATAAAGGGTGGATTGCAGGATCACCGCAAAATAGTCTGGATCAACTCCGACGGTAACAATGCCGTTAAAACGTCCATCAGGACCGGATAGTATCTTCGTTATATTGAAAACATAGGCGTTCAAAACTGACCTGAAGGGAGGTGAGATGTAGAGTGTATCCGGGGTTGGGTGCTGCTTTGGCTCACTAAAATACTGTCTGGTTGCTATGTTGCGTCCGATCAGTTCCGGCCGGTTGGAAGCCAGAATGGTGCCTGTCGCATCGGTAAAAAAGAGGGTGCGCACACCGGGCATGGCGTCGGCCAGCACGCTCAGACGCTTGTTGGCCTGCACAAGGTTTGGGGCCCCCTGCAGCCCGGGCAGGTCTGCGACCACCCCTTTCAGTGCCAGGTTGGTTGACTCCAGCTGACGTTCGATATTCTGGCCAATCACCCTGACCTGGGTCATCAGCCGCTGATGTTCCTGGCTGATAGCCCGCTGGCGTATGGTCACCAGGTTGTAGGTAACAATGCTGCCAAGCAGGGCCAGGGCAACAAAAAACGCCAGCCAGTGTTGACGGATCCTGTATTGCGATGATCTTTCCAGTTTCGTGCTCATGTCGGGCTGAAACCTAAGCAGGTGTTCGTCCGTTGCTGAGCCTGAAAACTATGGAGCAGCCCCTCGCATTCCAGCACCAGTTGTTCCATGGTCTGATGACGGGCAGCCAACGCGATGCCGCCAACACTTACGGTACAGGCAATCGCCCCCTCAACAGCATTGATCCTGATTTCATGAGCCTTTTCCCGTATTCGTTCAGCAACCAACAGGGCGTCGGAAAGCTCTGATTCAGCCAGCAGGATAGCAAAAGAGTCTTTGCCGACCCGACCGATCAGGTCTGTGGTGCGTACCGACGCGCGACAGATCTCGGCCAGTTGCTGCATATACTGGTTGCCAGCCGGATAGCCAAACTGGTCATTGACCTCTTTGAACCGGTCGATATCCACAATCAGCAGGGTCATGGCACGTCCATAGCGCAGTGCAGCCGCAATATCACGATTCCCCAGCTCAAGTAGTATCTTGCGGTTGTACAGACCGGTGATCCGGTCAGTTATGGCGTAGGTGTAGATTTCTTCTTCCAGCCTCTTTTGTCGGGAGATGTCTTCCATTACCCCGACAAAACGTGAGATGCCGTTGTGGTGATTACGGATCGGCGCAATATGCAGATGCTGCCAGTAGCATTCTCCGTTCTTTTTCCGGTTCAGCAGTTCGCCGCTCCAGGCATAGCCCCGGCTGATGGTGCTCCACATGTTTTGGTACAGTTCAGGTGATGTCTGGCCTGATTTGAGGATGGCAGGGGTGCAGCCGATCAACTCTTCTGCAGCATAGCCGGTCATCTCTTCCACCCGGTCACTGACATGCTCAATAACGCCCTCGGTGTCGGTCACCAGAATCAGGTTGGGTGACTGGTTCATGGCGGCAAAGAAACGGGCAACCTGTATCTCTTTGTGCATCCGGGGCGAAAGGTCCTGGGCCAGAAATACCAGGTAGGTGTCTTTCTCCTGCTTGACCAGGCTCAGGTGAGCCTGTATCCAGCGTTCGCGCTTGTCAATCGTCACGGTAATGTCGCGGCGGCTCTCCCGCCCGGTCTCAATCACCTCGTCTGCCATGGCAAGCAGCCCTGAATCACGCCACCAATCAACGTGTCTGAAATTACCCCTGCAGCCGTCCCAGGTTGGACAACCCATCAGGCGGGTCATGGCCATGTTTTTATGGATACATTCGCCAGTGGTGCGAAAGGTGGCAATGGCTACACCGCTCATCTTATTGATGGGATGCAGGGCAAAAGCCTCGTCGCTGCCACCGGACTTGAGTTGGGTCAACCTGAAGTTGTTGAGAAAACGGTAACTTTTGTCGGCCTTATCAAAATAGATTGGATAACCGGCTGCCTGGAGATGGTTCAGGTAGCGGTAGATGGTACGTACCCCGACATGAAAGTCCTGCGCCAGCTGCTCTGGATTCAGTTGTTCTCCAGTGTCAAGCCGTTTCAGTATGGCAGTGAGTGCGTCGATTTTATTGGCGTACTTATACATAAAAAAGGGCGTTGTCCTTTGGATATGCAGAATTTTTGATGTAGTTGCAGGGGAATTGTCCTGATTTTATCGGATAGCTATACCAGACTTCGGTGACAGGTGTCTGTCACTTTGAAAAAGGTTGTTTAAAATAATCTTATTTTTTCGGTGATCCTGTTCAAAATTCACCTGATTGTCACCTGCTTAGCGCAGTTCCGACATACTGAAGGCGTACGGTTGTCTCATTTGATTCTTCAGACAACATGAGGCCCCGATGCCGGAATCACTGTGTTCACGGTACACAAAATTCAGCAGAGAACCCAGGCTGGATCATGACACGATCCTTCATGCCCTGACCCTGATTGGGGTCAATCTTGACCGGCCGGACGGGCTGGCAACTACGCTACCATTTTCCGCCGGGGATGTGACTGCCGGGTCTGAAAGCGAGCTACAGGCGGTGGTGGCCGGGGGCAGGCAGCAGGTTGATCTGCCGCTGATCATTGAGCAATCAAACTACTTTGCCAACATGATGAAGCGGGCCGCATCAGGCGAAACCTCCCAGCGGGCGGTGGCAGATCTGGAGCGTTTTCTGGCCGACAACAGCAGCAATGTCTGGGAAAACAGCTGGGTCCGTTTCCCGCTCAAGCGGCTTTCAGCCTATGCACGCCAGGTGCTCGACCAGGATCTGCTGGCAGACAAGCAGAATCCGGCGGCAGGACAGCGGGCAGATTCGGCACGTTTCTTCTTCCATGCAGCGGATGGCACGGTCATGCTGCGTCTGCCGATCAGCTACCTGATCAAGCTGGCCCTGGCTGACCTGATCGGATCTCAGCAGATCCTGCCGGACCTGATCCGCCAGACCGGAATCCGCTTGCTGGGGCACTACCTGAACGACAATACCTCGCCGGAGACCTTTTCCTTTAATGTGGTTTCCCTGACTCCCCGCAACGGCATGGGGGCGGCCATTGCCCGGGAAACCGCCATCCGCTTTCTAATGACCCAACTGTTGCTCCAGTACGCCAATCAGGCCTTTGGTCTCAGCGAACATGGCCAGCAGGCCATGGCCTATTTCGCCCCGCATCCGCCGGTACGGCAGAAGGAGCTGAACGAGCATATCCCGGACAGCTTCTACCGGGAGCTGTTCATGAGCCCCTGCCTGTCCGGCTGGGACCGGGGTGAGGACAAGTTTCGTTATATGCAGCTTTGCCATCAGGTGCTGTCCCGCAGTCAACTCAACGCCGTGGCCAAGCTGCGCGATGCCGGGATCATCCTCAACAATCTGGTGGTGCTGCCCAATGTTTCCAATGTCAGCCTGGCCAACAACGGCACCCATATCAGCATCGGCAGCCGCAGGCTGACTGCGGCCCTGCAGGACAGCGGATCGGGCTTCAAGGCGGTTCACGAAAAGCTGCTGGGTGATCTGACCATCAAGATCAGTGAGCATTTTCTGCCGTTATTTGTCGGGACCTATACGGCTGCCCCGTTCCGGCTGGCTTTCAGTGATTTCCATCCTGAAAAGGCACTGGGGTTCCTGCCCCATGAACTTGATTACACCCATCTGCGGATGGTGTGGCGGCGCTGGCGCAAAAAAGCGGATATCTCCATCTTTGGCCAATCGATCACGCCGTTTGGTCCTCCGGCCCTGGATTCGTTCATCAGCCGGTCCTTTGGCCTGAAAGGTGATTTTGTACCGGATTACCGTCTGGTGGACTACCTGGTCTGCCTGCTCTCAACCGACCGCAGCCCGGCCCTGAACGGCCAGCTCGGCAACACCGATCTGCTGCGGCGGGATCTGGCTGATATGGGTGTTTTTGATGAGCAGATGTCGGTCTACCTGCTCTATAAACAGCGTGAATTCGCCAAAATGGGTTTTTCCGGCTTTGAAGGTCGCCACTACAGCCTGTTTCCAACCTTTGGCGGAGATATGGGGCGTGCGGCTGACCTGCAGACCCTGATCACGGCCCTGGCCTACAAGTATATGGCTGAAGGGGTTGATCATCAGGGCATACCGGATGACCCGTCTCTGGAGAGTGAGCGGCGCCAGATCTTTTTTGGTGCAGCCATCGGCCTGCCCACCTTCTTTGTCAGCAAGGATACTGCCAACAGCTTCCTGGGCCGGATCATCGGCAAGACCCAGGGGGTACGTCCCAGTAAACGCTATCCCGGCTATCTGCGGGTCCAGATCCATGAATACCGGCTGGCACTGCTGCGGACCCTGCGGGAGGATGGGGCTGAGCTGATCGAGCAGATGGGGCTGCAGGATACCATTGCCGATCTTGCATGTCGGCTGAGAGAGCCGGAGCAGTATGCTGCCAGCGGCCGCCTGACAGGTGGCATCCTTGAACAGCTGGGCAGCAGATCCGCCCTGAACACCGAGGCCCGTGACTTTAATAGCGGCGCTGAAGAGTACTATCGCACCACCCTGCGCAGACATCAGATGGCCGAGGCTTTTGAGCTGTTGCAGGGGGAATGTCGCCTGCTTGACCAACAGGTGGCAGAGCTGGATGAACCGTTGCGTAAGGCGTTGCTGCTGGTCCTGCAGGGGCAGGGGGCGGATCAGTGTATGACACTGATCCGGCAGGATATCCTGCAGGAAAAGGCCGATATCCCGACCCTGCAGCGCCTGATGAACCTGCTGCTGGTAAAGGTGCATCATGATCAGCAGCAGACCATGACCGGAAGGAGTGAACCGGATGCTGCAGCACCAGTATATCGAGCGGGATAGCGGCGCAGTGGTCACCGAGCAGCTGCTGGGTGACCGGATGGTGCAACTGCTCTACCATCAGGTCCGGGAAAACAGCACGGCGCTGTTCCGTCTCTTGACCAGCAGCTGGTCATCCCAGGTGCTGGGAGCGGTCAATTTTGATCGTCCATTGTTGAACCGTCAGGGCTTTGCTGCCTGCTGCGGCATTGACCTTGAAGAATGCCTTGATCCGCCGCACACGCTGGATACGGCACGCAAGGTCTTTGAACGCAGGATCAGGTACGAACAGTGCCGCCCGATGCCGGATGATCCGGCTGCGGTAGTCTCCCCGGCTGATGCACGGGTGATCGTCGGTTCGCTGCAGGAGACAGAGCTGTTCTTTCTGAAGGATAAGTTTTTCAGCTTTGAAGAGCTGATCGGCCCTGAACGCAGCTTCTGGCGCCATCGTTTCGCAAACGGTGATTTTGCCCTGTTCCGCCTAACCCCGGACAAGTACCACTACAACCATCTCCCGGTCAGCGGCAAGGTGGTTGACTTCTACAGCATTGACGGCGCCTACCACTGCTGCAACCCAACCGCCGTGGTCAGCATGGTCACCCCCTATTCCAAGAACAAGCGGGTGGTGACCCTGATCGACACCGATGTTGAAGCGGGCAGCCGGGTCGGGCTGGTGGCGATGGTGGAGGTGGTGGCATTGATGATCGGTGATATCCTACAGGCCTACAGCCACCAGGGCTATGATGACCCGCAACAGGTCAGGGTTGGTATGTTTCTGCAAAAGGGGCAACCCAAGAGCCTCTACCGCCCCGGCAGCAGCACCGATATCCTGCTTTTCCAGCCCAATAGGGTCTGCTTTTCCGCAGACCTGCTGCAGAATCAGCGGCGTAGCGGAGTCGTCAGCCGCTTTACGCAGGGGTTTGAAAAACCACTGGTGGAGACCGATATCAGGGTGCGTTCGCTGCTGGCACTGAAGAACTGACAGGGTGATATGATCATGAAGACCTTTAAAGTAGACCTGCACGTCCATTCCAGCTATTCCAACAAGCCGACCTATTGGGCCATGCGCAAATTCAACTGCCCGGAGAGCTACACCTCGCCCAGGCAGCTCTACCAGATCGCCCTGGCGCGGGGGATGGATTACGTCACCATCACCGACCATAACGCCATCGGTGGGGCACTGGAGATCGCCCATCTCCCCAATGCCTTCATCAGCGCCGAGATAACCACCCACTTTCCTGAAAACGGCTGTAAGGTCCATCTGGTAGTGCTGCATATCTCCGAGGCCCAGTTCAGTCAGATCATGGCGCTGCGTAAAAATGTCTATGAGCTGACAACCTACCTCAATCAGGAGCGGATCGCCCATTTTCTGGCCCACCCGCTCTATGCCCAGAACGATAAGCTGACCGTGGAGATTATTGAAAAATGTCTGTTGCTGTTTTCGGTTTTCGAGATCCGGAACGGCTGCCGGGCCAGCCGGTTCAACAGCTTTACCACGACACTGGTGGGAACCCTGACCCAGTCGTTGATCGAGCGGTTGGCTGATAAACACAACTTGGCACCTTTGGGTGACGAACCGCACCGTAAGGGGGTGGTGGGTGGTTCCGATGACCACGGCGGCCTGTTCATTGCCCGGGCCCATACCTGCAGCCACCACGGCGAGGATCTTGATGCTTTTCTTGATGCGGTTCGGGAAGGCGGCACCTGGGCAGAGGGGGAACATGGCGGGCCGCTGACCATGGCCCATAGCCTCTATGGTGTGGCTCACAGCTTCTATCGTGAGCGTTTCGGCGAGCGCAGACGGAGCGCCACCCCCTTTGTCAGCGTCCTGCTGGACCGTTTTTTTAATCTGGGCACGGACAAAGGTTCCTTTGTGGAAAAAATCAGGTTGTTTGTGCTGAAGAATCTGCCGGAAAAACGTTCATCACGGGAGCTTGGCTTTGAAGAACTGCTGGACAGCGAGGCCCGGCAGCTGCTCAATGACACCGCCTTTCTGGAAGGGATCAAGGGTGCCGACCTGAACCAGAAGATCTTTATGGTCACCAGCCGGTTGGTGAACCGGATTCTGTACCAGTACACCAACCGCTTCATGTCGCTTTCCATGCAGGCCGGTTTTTTTGATTACCTCAACACAGCAGGCACCATCGGTCTGGTACATCTGCTGATCTCCCCCTACTACCTGGCCTTTCATCATCAGCACAAGGGCAAGGAGCTGATCCGTGATATTGCAGAGCGGTTGCCGGAGATCCCGTTTCCGCCTGTGGAGGAGAAGATCGCCCTGTTCACCGATACGCTGGATGAGATCAACGGCGTGGCCATGACGATCCGGCGTCTGATCAGGACTGCCCAGGAGCGCGGGATCAGCCTGACCGTGATCACCTCCGGCGATGGCAGCCAGGCGGCACCTGCCGGGGTGAAACAGTTCCAGGCGGTGGGTGACTTTGTGCTGCCTGAGTATCCCGAGTTGAAGCTCAGCTTCCCGCCGATTCTGGATGTGCTGAACTACATTGAGAAAGAGGGGATCACCCGTATCCATGTCAGTACTCCCGGTACGGTTGGCCTGCTGGGGCTTCTGATCGCCCGGCTGATGAATATTCCTGTTGCCGGCACCTATCATACTGAAATTCCACCATACGTGCGTCGTCTTGCCGATGACGAATTCCTGGAACAGGTTGCCTGGAACTATATGATCTGGTTCTACAACCAGATGGAAGAAGTCATGGTGCCTTCAGCCAGCACGCGTGAACAGCTGCTCTCCCATGGTCTGCCGCTGGAGAAGATGAAGCCGCTGCCGCGCTGGGTCGATATGGCACAGTTTTCGCCTGACAAAAGGGTTGAGCGCTTCTGGCTTGAGCGTGGTCTCAGCGCCAGGACCACCCTGCTCTATGTTGGCCGGGTCTCGCGGGAAAAGGCATTGGATCTGCTGGTGGAGAGCTTTTGCAGGCTGGTTGATGAAGGTGCGGAGCTCGGTCTGGCGGTGGTTGGCGACGGTCCTCACCGCGAAGAGATGGAGGCAGCCCTTGTTGGCTATCCGGTGCTGTTTACCGGTTATTTGCAGGGGGAAGAGCTGCAGCGGGCCTATGCCTCGGCAGACCTGTTCGTCTTCCCCAGCGCCACCGACACCTTCGGCAACGTCGTGCTGGAGGCCCAGGCTTCGGGGGTGCCGGTGATTGTCTCAGATGCAGGTGGCCCCCGTGAGCTGATGCTTAGCGGTGAGACCGGCATGGTGTTCAGTGCCGGTAACCAGGATGAACTGACCGGAGCAATCCGCAGTATGACTACCAATCGCCTGATTCTCTCCCTGATGGGAGAGAATGCCCGGAGTTTTGTGCTGGCAAAGGCACCACACGCATCAGATACCTATAGCACCATCCTGCAGCCCGGTCTCAGGACGGAGGCCGGTTATTCCACCTTGGGGGAGAATCCATGTCCGCAGCCCTGTTCCTGTTGATTGCAACATTCCTGCTCGGCGCCTACCTCTGGTGGGGCTTTCTATTTTTACCGGCTGAACGTTGGCAGATCGTTGCCGCGGTGCCGATAGCAAAAGATCCCCATGGCAACGGCTGGCAGGGTATCAACGTTACCTGGTACGGCCTTCTTACCGCCAACGCCTATCTGGTGGCTGTGGCGGTGCTGCTGGTGCTGCTGGGATCGGTGGGTGTGCCTCCCCTCACAACCGCCATCCTGGCAGCTGCCATGCTTTGCTGCTGCGTACCTGCCTCACGGCTGGTGGCGCGGATCGTGGAGAAAAAGGCCCACACCTTTACCGTTGGCGGGGCGGTCTTTGTGGGGATCATCATCACCCCGTTGCTGATCAGCCTGCTGAACCGGCTGGTAGGTCCGCAGCTGGGCTTTCAGATTCCGGTTATGGCAGCCTATGCCGCCATTGCGATCGCCTATGCCTTTGGTGAGGGGCTGGGACGGCTGGCCTGCATCAGCTTCGGCTGCTGCTACGGCAAACCGGTTGACTCCGGTTCTAGTCTGCTGTCGCGTCTCTTCAGCGGACGCGGCTTTGTGTTTCAGGGCAGCACCAAGAAGGTTGCCTATGCAGGGGATATGGAGGGGGTTGAGGTTATTCCGGTCCAGGCACTAACTGCGGTGCTCTACACCGTCTGCGGTCTGCTGGCAACCGCGCTGTTTCTTGCCTCCCACCATGCTGCTGCCTTTCTGCTGGCCACCACGGTTACACAGGGCTGGCGTTCTTTTTCAGAAACCATGCGGGCTGATTACCGCGGAGAAGGCCGGATCTCTGCCTATCAGATCATGGGAATTGTTGGCGTGCTCTATGCCTTTGCCATGGTCTGGCTGCTGGGGGGCGACGTAAGCGCACCTGCTCAACTCGCTGCAGGACTAAAAAGCATCTGGAGCCCGGCCCAGATCCTGTTTCTGCAGGGAATCTGGTGCATCATCTTCTTCTACACCGGGCGCAGCACCGTTACCGGGGCAACGCTCAGCTTTCATGTCCACCATGACCGGGTCTGATGCGGCATGCCAACCATGACGCATCACCCCAATCAGCTAAACGCTGAAGAGGCTCTGGCCCTGCTACAGCAGCTGGTGCTGCTGAATGGATCAGGCTCAACCGGTCTGTCCCGGCTACAGGTGATGCAACTACTCTGTGCCCGTAAACGGGCCCTTGTCGCAGCTGACCACTCTTTTGATACGCTGCTGTTTGAACTGGGCAAGCAGCTGGATGAGCAGATCCGGGACGGTGCCCCGCAGGCGGTCAAAAAACGATTTACCCTGCTGACCGGCTACTTTCACCGGCTGGAACTGGCCACCGGCCACCTGAACCACCTGGCCTTTATGGGCAGTTCCCTGCTTGATCTGGAGCTGCTGGTGGAGCTGAAGCATGATATGGAGTGGTTTGAGTCGATTGCTGGCGGACTTTTTGCCCGCTTGATGGTGGATGATCTGCTTAAAAGCCCGCTGCTGGATAGTTACGGACGGCGCAGGGTTAAGCTGCTGGTGGATGGTCTGGCCCGGATTCAGACAGTAAAGACACAGAAAAATGATATGAAGTTTTTTGATCTGCAGGCTGTACAGGAAATTGTCAACCGGCTGCAGCAATTGGAAAAGGAAGAACGGCTCTTCATGTTGCTGGCGGAAATAGTGGTTGAACAGTCCAGGCTGAATCAGGCTGCCATGAGTACCCCTCAGGGACGTGAGATTATCCGGCGGGTTACCACCATTGAGCTGCGTCAGCGCCACGCTGTTGAGGGTGATATCCCGGATAGTCTGTTTCAGAAGGCGTTTGAACTGGTAAAGCTGGAGGCGATCTATTCCAACGCCATCCTGCCGCAGGTGGTGCAGGGCAACACTGCTCTGCGTCAGGATTTCATCAAAAAATCAGGCCTTGACCTGTTTTACCTTGAAGATCTTGAGGATCAGTACTGCCGCCGTAACGGCCTGCCGTCAGATATGCTGGATCTGATTCGTAGCGTCTGACTACCCTCAGCGCGGGCTATAGTGCCGCTTCAGCCAGCGGCTCAAACCATCCAGGCCGGGAAACAGTACCCGTTCCGTCACGTTGGCCTGGCCAAGTTTGTCCCCAAAAACCGGGAAGTCCCCGGTTTTTCCCCAAGTGGCGGTTGAATAAGGCTTGGATCGGGAGACCTTTCTGCGTCATACCAGTCTGAAGGCTTGCCTGCCGGAATCGGCTGGAAAAAGGATTGTGAGATCTATATCTTTGCTGCTGAGGTGCGCGAGGAGTAATCAGCTGTCCTGCAGCAGTCTGACCTCGCTACGGGTCAGCTGCAATCTTCCCTGTCGTTCAAATTCCTTCAAAATCCTGCTGACAACCTCACGGGAGGTGCCAAGGTCACTGGCAATCTTCTGATGGGTGGACAGCAGCAGCCTATTGTCAGATTTTTCAACCAGATACTCCATCAGCCGTTCATCCATCCTTCTGAAGGCAACTTCGTTGACCAGCTCCATAATATCGCCCAGCCGTTCGCTTAACAGCGAAAATATCATGCTGCGCAACGGTTCGTGCAGGCCCAGCATCCGGCGGAAACTGGCAGCCGGGATCAGGACAAACTCCCCTGCAGCCAGGGTAACGGCATTGGCCGGGTAGGGCTTTTCCCCAAGAATGCAGGAGGCGTTCAGGATGCAGGTTTCACCGGCGCCTATTTCGTAGAGGGTTATTTCCCGTCCTGCCTCGCTGCAACGGTAGACGCGGATACTGCCTGAAAGTAAAAAGGCGATGCCGGAGCAGGAATCACCTTCCCAGTACAGATGCGTGCCGGCTTGAAATGATTGCCGTTGTGCCTGTTCCAGTAAACCCTCAAGCAGGGCCTGATGAGACCGGAAGCGTGGAAAACTGTTTGTAAATGCATCAGGAGTAATGGCAGCGCTACGCATTTCTGTGCCTCCTTGCAAAGTCTGGCATATAGTAGTTATCCATAGGGATGACTGCAATCATAATTGTGACAATGTCACAGACAACTCTGGTGCAGAACTGCATACTGCTATTCAAGGAGGGATGCCATGCGTCGGATGTTGAATCTGTTTCTGGTTGTAGTGATCCTGGCTACGGCACTTCCATGCTCTGCGGTCAGGCTTAACACACCGGCACCTGACTTTACCCTTAAAGACCTGCAAGGCGGAAGACAGTCGCTTTCAGGGTACAAGGGCAAGCTTGTGCTGCTTAACTTCTGGTCTACCACCTGTCCCCCGTGCGTGCAGGAACTACCCTCACTCAATGAACTTTACAAGGAGCAGAAACAGGCCGGCTTGGTGGTGTTGGGCATTGCGCTTGATTCTGCTGAAAAGCCTGTTCGTGAGCTGGCTGGCAAGCTTAGACTTGAGTTTCCGACCATGCTTGACAGTAACAAAGATGTCTATTTTGACAGTTATGGCCTGTTTGGACAGCCGGTTAGCGTCATTGTTGATCGTACCGGTCTGGTGCGAGAAAAAATCATTGGCGCCGTAGACTGGAACTCGCCCCAGGTCCGGGCAAAAATAAACAGCTATCTGAAAGGACGGTGACTCTATGCAATTCTGGTCGAAGTTTAGTGTGGTGCTGATTGCAGCCCTTGGTATTAGCGGCTGCAGTTCCGGCAACTTTCTAGTCTACAAGGATGCTAAACATTTTTATGTTACCAGTTCCGGTCCTGAGCTTAAGAGAATACTGTGTGATAGCGGAGATATGGACAGGATTGCCAAGGATTCCAAGTTGCCAGCCCCGCTGCAAAAAGACCTGAAGGATGGCATCTGCAACAGTAACAAGGTTAAGGAACGTCTGCTGGCAACTCTTGAGGGGATGACCAAGGAGCAGCGCACCGCATTAAAGACTGCGTTTCAGCAAAATGGTTATGACATTAATGTCGTGGCCAACTGTTGAGGCAGTGCCTACTAGCGCCCGTGCGGCGCTACGGATCAAATGTCTGTGCAGGCTGGGCAGCTGCCTGCTTGATGGTATTGTTGAGACCAAACTACCCTTGAAAGGATCTATCCATGAAAAAAATTATTGCCCTGTTGGCTGTTGTCGCTGCCGCTTCCGTTGTCTATGCATCAGAACCTGCCAAGCCTGAGTTGCGTCCTGCTCAAAAGGCAATGCAGGCCCGCGCTGGTTGGATGAAGGCGATGGGTGAAAATCTGGCTGCCAAGAAGTTTGAAGATATTGCCAAAGACGGAGAGGCGCTGGCTGGTCAGACCAGGAAAATTGGAGAGAGCCATCCTAATCCATTAGCCAAAGAGCTGACCCTGAAGGTCTCTGGCCTGGCAAAGGCCACTGCTGAGGCAGCCGGTAAGCAGGATGAGGTCGGTGTAAAGACGAGGCTGGGTGAAATTAAGGCCACCTGTGCCGAGTGTCACGTCAGGATTCGCGATAAGAAGTAGCCTGCGGCTGCCTGGTATGTCAGGTATAGTACCGTCAGCAGGAGTCCCGACCAAATCTGTCAAATGGTAGCCGGGCATCTTCATCATTAGGGCCTTGAAGAACCGTAGAGAAGGATTGTTAAGGGAGCCGATTCCCTGTCCTGCTTTATGGTCTCATCAAGGCCCTACGTATTTGCAGCATGCCGTTTCATTGACAGCCCCTGCTTTTAAGGTAGACTTTCAGAGTCTCCAAACAAATGAGGAGTAAACGCCTATGTTTCCTCTCTGTAAAATGGCTGTTGTCTGTTGCCTCTTCAGCCTGCTGCTCGCCTGCTCACCAAAGGAGCTAGTCAGGATCGGTTTTCTGGGTGGTATGTCAGGTCGGGTCGCTGACCTTGGTGTGGCTGGCCGCAATGGCGCCATGCTGGCCATTGAACAGAGAAACGCAGCCGGCGGTGTTCATGGGCGGGCAGTGGAGCTGGTGGTAAAGGATGATGAACAAAATCCGGAAGTTGCTAAAAAGGCAGTTGCAGATTTGCTCAACAGTAACATTGAGCTGATCATCGGACCGATGACCAGCAGCATTGCCATGGCGGTGCTTGAGCAGGTCAATGCCTCAAAAAGTATCCTGCTTTCTCCCACCGTCACAACTACAGCACTTACCGGTAAGGATGACAATTTTATGCGGGTGATTGGTGACACCGGTTCTTATGCAACCAAGGTTGCCCGTTATCAGGTTCAGAAGTTTGGACGACGGACCGTTGCTGTAATCTATGACCAGAATAATAGTTCCTACACGGAAAGCTGGTTTGCTGATTTTAGACGTGAATTTGAACTGCTCGGCGGTTCAGTTGTTGCGGTACAAACCTACCATTCCGCCCCCATAACCTCGTTCAGTCAACTGGCAATAACGCTTCTGAAACAGAAACCACAGTTGGTGCTTGTCATCACGAATGCTGTTGATGCTGCCCTGATCTGCCAGCAGGTCCGCAAGCTGGATGCAGCGGTGCCGATTGAGATGGCAGAGTGGGCCTCGACCGAGCGGTTTATCGAGTTGGCCGGAGGTGCTGCTGAGGGGGTCATCGTCTCCCAGTTTGTTAATCGCACTGATCGCTCAGAGCGGTATCAGGCCTTCCTGAAACAGTACCGTGAGCGTTTTGGTGGTCAGGAACCAGGCTTTGCCGGACTGGCCGGATATGACGCAGCACTGGTAGCCATGGATGCCTATGCTGCGCGCAAGGATGGAGAGTCACTTAAGCAAACCATAATCCGCCTGAACAGTTTTCAGGGGGGGCAGCAAAAGTACCAGATTGACCGTTTCGGTGATGCTAACCGGACAACAACGGTCACCATTGTTCGTAACGGAACCTACCAAACCCTAGAGTAGACAGCCTGATGACCGTACGCCCATTGCGTCATATGCTGGTCCGTTTTGCTGCGCTGATTACCCTGTTGCCCGTGGGATTAAGTGCGTTGCTGGGTGGTTTATGGCTCTTGCCCCAGGCTGAGCAGGAGATCGCTTCCTATCATCGCCAACTGGCATTGGCCATTGCTGGACAGGTTGATTCGTACTTTAAAACATCACGTGTCACTGCTGTTTCTGTAGCAGGCGCTATTGATCATGATGAGCACTTTGCTGCTGTCCAGCAGGCTATTGCAATCAACCTGCAATTGCTCAAACGGCTACGTGCCATGTATCTGGTTGACAGAGCGGGGCGAGTACGAGCCGTTGGGGTAAGCAATATGTCCAAGGCTTTGCAGGACGATCTGCTTGGTCTGGATCTTTCTCGCAATGAGTTGTTTCAAAAGGCAAAAAGTACTGGTGTGGAACAGTGGTCTGACAATTTTCTTTCTGTGGTCGGGGGCGGACTGTCCGTTGCTGTGGCAGTGCCGACAGCAGATAATGTTGTGATTGCCGAGTTTGATCTTGCCTACCTGAGCGAATTTCTGCATCGGACAACTCCTGATTCCGAGCAGGTAGTCCTGTTGATTGACCGGCGTGGGCAGGTGGTTGCCGATCAGGCAGGGACCTGGACTGCCCAGCAGCTGAACCTGAACAACATCCCGCTGATTCGCGATCGCCTTAATTCCTCAAAAGAAGTGCGCGGCAGTCTGGTGCTGAACGGTGTTGAGATGGTGGGCAGCCTGCATAAAATCGATACGGTTGACTGGTGGGTGCTGGTGGCACGTCCGACCCAGACCGCCTATCGCCAGCTTTGGACCTCACTGGGTATCATGGCGGTAGCACTTTCAGCCACAACATTGGCTGCCTTTGGGGTGGCCATGGTCCTGACCCGCCGGATGTCGCAACGGTTTGAGTCGTTGGCTGGACATGCACAACAGAGTACCGGTGGTGAGCAAACAAGCGGCTGGCCCCATTCTAACATTGCTGAATTTAACGCCCTGGCAGACAGTCTGGAAAAGATGTCAGAAAGCCTGCATGAACGTGCTCGACTGCTTGAAGACGAGGTGGCAGAACGTCAACAGGCGCAGGAGGAACTGCACGAAAAGGCAGTGCTGCTTGAACAGGAGATAGCTGAGCGGGTGCTGGCAGAGCAAAGTCTGCAGGTTAAACAGACTCAGCTTGAGACACTGAACCTGACCCTTGAAGACCGGGTGCAACAGGAAGTGTCTAAAAATCGGGAGAAGGATATCATTATGATCCAGCAGGGGCGTCTTGCTGCCATGGGAGAGATGTTGTCGAACATTGCCCACCAATGGCGCCAGCCGCTGAATGAGCTGGCAATCATGATCCAGACGCTCAGGCTTGAGTATGATGACAATGCGCTGGATGGCGAGCGGATTGATGAGCACACTGAAGACTGCATGAAAACCATTCAGTATATGTCTCAGACCATCACTACCTTCCAGGATTTTTTCAAGCAGAATAAAGTAGTGCAGCAATTTGATCTGTCAGCGGCCATCATGGCAGCAGCCGGTCTGCTTCAGGCCTCGTTTCAAGCCGCCGGTATCAGCTTGAAGCTGGATCTGCAGCCAGGCTGTCTGCTGCAGGGCCAGCCCAATGACATTTCTCAGGTTGTACTGAACCTCTGTAATAATGCCCGTGACATACTGCAGGCCCGGGCTGTGGCGGATCCGGTCATCAGGGTGACATCACAGCAGGTTCAGGATACTGTTGAGATTGTGGTTGAAGATAACGGCGGCGGGATTGCAGATGAGGTGATTGACAAGGTCTTTGATCCGTACTTTACCACCAAACATAAATCGCAGGGTACCGGCCTGGGACTGTATATCTCAAGAAAGATCATTGAAGGGAGTTTCAGTGGCACCATTGCCGTTGAAGCCACCAGCAATGGTGCCAGATTTCAGATTGTCATACCGGTAAAGCTGTCTGCTCTTGCAATTTGAGCGCAACAAAAGCAGGATTCGGTCTAGTCGCTTGAACAGATACTATTTAATATGACGATGATTCGCAGCGTCTGACCGTAATCAACGCGGACTGTAGTGCCGCTTCAGCCAGCGGCTTAAACCATCAAGCCCAGGGAACAGTACCCGTTCCGTCACGTTGGCCTGGTCAAGTTTGTCACGTATTTCCCATTTCAGGTCAGCTGGTATGATGATTTTGTGGCCGATACCAGGATGTCGCTCCAGCCAGTTGTCCAGCGCCATGCCGGGTGATGTCATGACTGAGCAGAAGGCAAACTGATTGACGATCCGGTCATCGATGGAGGGTGGTTCAAAAAAAACGGCAACATCATCCTGAGTAATGGCATCCAGCTCCGGCAAAGATTTAATCACTTCTGACAGCATCTCTACCGTTAGGACGTTAGCCCCTTCCTGTTCAAGTTTATGGCGTAATACGTCAGGTAGTAGTTGATGGGCCTTGACGTAATTCACAGCCCATACCACTCCGTTAAGATCACTCTTTTCAATATTGGCCGTGGCAAAGTGCATGGCGATGAAGGGCGAATAGGTCCAGTCCAGCAGGCGGGTGGGCAGGCCGTAGTGCTGCGCCACCGACAGCCAGTGCCAGATGGAGTCCCGTTCTACTACCCGTTGATGGGCGTACTTTTTGAAATTACGCATCAGGTGGTGTTCCAGCTCTGCGTATTGGCCGCCCAGCCGCATCAGGGTGGTTTCAAGACGGTAGTCAACATCGGACAGTCCCCGGAAGGCAAAGCGGGAGCGGTAGCGGCCCAGCTCTTCGTTCCATGAATCGGCAAACAGGGCCTGCTGAAGTTCATCCCAGGAGTGAACAGTAATGGTCTCGATCATGGGTCAGGCCACATTTTTCAAGCGTTGCTTGTACTCTTCGTAATCCTGCATCATGCGGTCGTAGGGATCGTGCATCAGGGATGACGAGATCATAAAATCTGCGGTGGCGCGGTTACAGGCCACCGGAATATTCCAGACTACCGCTATCCGCAGCAGCGCCTTGACATCAGGGTCATGGGGTTGCGGCTCCAGTGGATCCCAGAAAAAAATTACAAAGTCGATCTCTCCCTGGGCGATCATTGCGCCGATCTGCTGATCACCCCCCAGTGGTCCGCTCTGCAGTCGGGTGACCTGCAGGTTCAACTGTTCACAGAGCAGTGCGCCGGTGGTGCCGGTGGCGTACAGGTCATGCTCCACCAATATGGCCCGGTTAAAGCGGGCCCATTCAATCAGATCCCGTTTCTTGTGGTCGTGGGCCACCAGGGCGATCCGCTTGCGCGATCCCATTTCGATGATATTGTATGACGGCATGGTTGTTTCCCTTTCCTGCTGGTGGTGTGTCATGGCAACAGTACACCGTTTAGAGGATTGGTTCCAGTAGCAGTTATCGTTTTGCCAGCCAGATTTCTACCCGGTTGTTGCGCTGTTTGCCCTCTTTGGTGCTGTTGTCAGCCATCGGCAGGCTGGAGCCGAACCCTTCTGCAGCGGCAACCATAATACCTCGGGAGCGCAGTTCCTGGGCCACCTGGCCTACCCGCTGATTGGAAAGCGCCAGGCTGGTCTGGGTATTACCGGCATCATCGGTAAAGCCAAACAGCAGCAGTTGCCGTCCTTGCAGCTCTTTTGCCGACATCGCCCGCACCAGACGGTCAAGATCGCGGTAGGCCTTGTTGTCAAGCTGGCCGTCTGCTGCAAATTTGAAGGTGATTGAGAGCCGATCTGATCCGCTGGCCAGCTGGCGGTAGCGCTCCGGCGCATTGGTGGGGATGTATGAGTTGCCGATCCGTATGTTGAGCGGCACAAAACCGGTCTTTTCGACAATGGACTGGCCTTCCGGTGAGAGGGCAAATTCGACAAAATCCCTGATCTTGGGATTCTTTGGTTGTCCCGGCGTGTAGAGGTAAAGGCGCCGTGCAAGACTGTAGTCCTCGGTGGCAACGGTGAAGGGTGTAGGCAGGATCGGTTGGCCGCCGCTGCTGATGGCCACCGCCTTGGATGACTTGACATAGGGT
>NZ_JAOTRZ010000297.1 GCF_030247655.1 Trichlorobacter sp.
GTTAACCTGCTTTGGTTAACTGATAATGCTGAACGTACTTCCATGAATGGCACTATGCTGCAGCATGCCAGCTTTGACGGCGCTGCCTGGAGTACACCGGTGGCCGTAGCCGATAACGGCACTGCCGATTTTAGCCCGACGTCGCTTACCTTCAGCGATGGCAGCATGGTGGCTGCCTGGGAGGATATGAAAACTACCCTGCCGGATACTGCCCAACTGGAAGATATGGCGCCGTTGATGGAGATTGCTGCAGCGGTCTATAATCCCACCACCAAGACCTGGGGAACCGCTGTTCGTCTGACCGATAACGGTAATCTTGACCGAACCCCCAAGCTGGCCGGTAAGGATGCAAGCAATCTGCTGCTGACCTGGATTTCCAACAGTCAGAATGACCTAAGCGGCAGCGCAACCAAGCCCAACAGCCTGTATGCCGCCACCTATAGCGGTACTGTCTGGAGCGCACCGCAATTGCTGGCCAGTATTCCCAATACCATCAAGCGTTATAGTGCCGTGTATGACGGTACGGTTGCCAATATTGTGCTTTCCCTTGATACAGATGGTGATACCGGCACACTGGAAGACCTTGAGCTGTACCGACTGACCAACAGCGGTGGCAGTTGGGGTAATCTGACCCGGCTTACTACCGACGCCATTATTGATGACAACCCCCAACTGGCTCTGGACAGCAGTAACAATGTGGTTATGACCTGGGTACGGGGTAATGAACTCTCCAGCGTAGTGAATTTTGATTTTGACAAACGTACCGTTATCCGCACTGAAGAGAGCTACAGCAGCACCCTGGCAGACTATAAGCAAGCTCAGGCCACAGATGGTAAGGTAGCGGTTATCTTTGCTGACAACAGCGAAGAAAGTACCTCTGACCTGTTTGGTCTGTTTTATGACCCGGTTTTCAAGGTCTGGGGTGAGCCAAAGCAATTAACCTTTGATGCTGAAACCGAGCAGTGGCCTTCTCTTGCCTTTCTGGGTGCTGATACCATCATATCGGTCTACAACCGCAAGTTGCTGATCAACCCGGATGGTACCCTCACAAGTGGAGCCTTGACTGACCTGTATATGTTGAAGCACACCATGGGTGATGATTTGGCTCTTGAGGCAGGCAGTCTGGTTTCTGACCCACGCAACCCGGCCCCTGATACTGTCGTGACCCTGAGTGCAGTTGCCCAGAACCTGGGTGACAAGGTAACCGAGAACGTGCCGGTCAGCTTTTACAACGGAGATCCGGCCAGCGGCGGTACTCTCATCAGTACAGCCACCATTGCCGGTCCATTCAAGCCGGGTGAGGTGCAGACCGTATCTGTCGCCTGGACTATCCCGGCTGGAACCGCGCCTTACACGGTGTATGCTGTCGTAGATCCAAGCTCAACCATTGATACCCTGAACCGGGCCAACAATATTATCAGCAGTCCTTTGGCCCAGCCTGATCTGACTATACAAAAAATTATCTGGGAAAAACTGGCTGCCACCACCTACAGCATGATTGTTACGGTAGCCAATATCGGCGGTACTGCCAGTACTGTCTCTACCATTAGCCTGCATAACGGCAGCAGCACCGGGCCGGTTATTACCAATCTGTCTGTTCCGGCTCTTGAACGTTTTGCCAGTGTGGACCTTGCGTATGAGTGGGACGCCTCTGCAACGGTTCAGTCATATTATACGGTTGTTGGTATTGTGGATGAAGCCAACACCATTGCTGAAAGTGATGAGTTGAATAACAGTTTTACGGTGGTGTTAGACGGCAACCAACAGGATATCAGTGTAACTCCTAATCCTTTGAGTGGCACAGCCAATGTGGGCCAACTGGCCACGTCGTTGCTTACCATTAGAAACATTGGTACCGCTGCACTGGCAGTAAGTTCTATAGGGCTGTCTGGTGCTGATGCGGCAGCTTTCAGCGTTGCGCTGTCAGGTGACAATGCCTGTGCAAGCCTTTCCCCCACCATTGAGGCCGGTCTTTCCTGCACTATCGGGGTAAGCACCACCCCCGCTGCGCTGCTAACCAGTGCTGCTACCGTAACTATCGTATCCAATGACCCTGATACACCATCGGTTGCCGTTCCGGTGAGCGTCACCGGTGTTGATAGCAGTGCCCCTGTTATCAGTGCCTTTGAGATACCGGCAACAACCAAGACCAAAACCATACCGTTTATCACTCTTACTGCAACAGACAACGTTGCCATTACCGGTTGGATGGTAACAGAAACCGGTACAGCGCCAGCAGCAGGAGATGCAGGTTGGCTGGCAACCAAGCCTACCGGCTATGCCGTTACGACAAACGGCAGTAAGACCATCTATGCCTGGGCCAAAGATGCAGTCGGCAATCTGTCTGCCCCGGTACAGGCTACTACCAGCCTACAGATACCGAATCTTACCGTAGGTATTACAGGGACTGGGTCAGTTAGCAGTTCACCTGCCGGGATTAGTTGCTCAAGTGGAACCTGTTCCAGTCTATTTGATGATACGACAACGGTAACCTTGACAGCTTCACCGGGCACTCAGGCAATCTTTACCGGGTGGAGCGGCGATTGTACAAATACTGCAGGTGACTGTTCGGTAAGCATGACAACGGATCGTTCAGTAACAGCTTCTTTTGGCCTGGCACCAAAGATAAAAATTGGCAGTAGCGGATATGCCAGCTTTGCCGATGCCTATGCAGCAGCGTCATCAACAGATACGACGTTGGTTTATCTGCTGGAGGATACACTGCCATTAAGTACACTCATTAATAAAAAGCTGATTCTGCAAGGTGGGTATTATTCAGACTTCACCAGAACCAGCAGCGGCTTTACAGCCTTGCAGGGGGCGCTAACCATAGGCAGCGGCGGTAGCGTGATTGCAGACCGGATTGTGGTGAAGTAGTCTGTACTGCTCTGGGCGTTGCCCACGTTGTGAAACACCCATCGGGT
>NZ_JAOTRZ010000298.1 GCF_030247655.1 Trichlorobacter sp.
ACATAGGGGACATCGGTTTCAGGGTCTGGAATACGAAGTTTCTCAACATCAGCCATGGTACGAACCGGATTTTCAAAGACCGGCCCCGGAACAAAGTCCAGTTTCAGCCCCATCGGCTCCACCGGGGTCAGGATGTCGGAAAAAAGGATGGCTGCATCCACCCCCAGAATATCAACCGGCTGAATAGTAACCTCGGCAGCCAGTTCAGGGGTTTTGCACAGTTCAAGAAAAGTGCATCTTGAACGGACAGCCATATACTCAGGCAGATAACGGCCAGCCTGACGCATCAGCCAGACAGGTGTGCGGTCAACCGGCTTACCCCAACAGGCATCAAGAAAACGATTGTTCATGGTATATACCTCTCAGATATGGAAACGGCAGCACTATACCATCTTCAGCCATATTCGTGCCACAAAAAAGCCGATACAGAGCCCCGTCTTAGCGCTACGACTGATTGACATTCTGTGGAGGTCGTTTATAGTTTTTCTATGCCTGCGCCCCATAAAACACTGATAGTCTGCCCTGAATGTGATTTGCTGCTGCGGGAAATTCCATTGCCTCCGGGCCGGTCAGCCTGCTGTCACTGCTGTGGAGCAACATTGTATCGTCATATTCCCGACAGCATTAGACGCAGCCTGGCGCTAACGCTGGCTGCTCTGGTTCTGTATCTGATAGCCAACCGGTTTCCCATCCTAGGGATTAACCTGCAGGGCAACGGCAATGCGGTCACTCTGCTGCAGGCGGTGCATGATCTCTGGAAGCAGGATATGCCGCTGGTCTCCAGCCTTACCTTTATCACCGCCATTTTTGTACCGGCCCTGGAGTTGTGTTTGATGCTCTACCTGCTGCTGCCGTTGTACCGTGGGCATCTGCCGCCAGGGACCAGTCAGGTCATGCGGTTGCTACAGACCATTAAACCCTGGGGGATGGTCGAGGTGTTCATGTTGGGGATTCTGGTGTCGCTGGTCAAGCTGGTGCAGGATTTTAAAATCATACCGGGGGTGGCGCTCTGGTCCTTTGGCGGATTAACCCTGCTGATGGCAGCACTGGCCTCCTCGTTTAATCCACGGGATGTCTGGACACATCTGGATTTAAAACAACGCAGGGAAGGTTTGTAGATGGATTGGCCCGGCAGGTCAGCTGCAGATCAGGGGTTCTGCTCCTGCCACGTTTGTGGTCTGGTTTCCAGGCTTGATCAGGATGATCTTACGGCCCGGTGTCCTCGTTGCAATACACGGCTCCACTTTCGCAGGCCGAACAGCCTGCAGCGTTGTTGGGCGTTTCTGATCGCAGCATACATTCTCTACATTCCGGCAAACCTGATGATCATGATGGAGACCGGCACCCTGGTAAGTTACCGCAAGGATACCATTCTCAGCGGTGTGATTCACCTCTGGCATAACGGCAACCCCGGCATTGCGGTGATTGTCTTTGTCGCCAGTATTTTGGTACCGCTTTTTAAGCTTGTGGTACTGACCTTGTTGCTTATTTCTGTCCGACGTGGTTCAACCTGGGGAATCAAACACCGGATTCTGCTCTACCGGATTGTGGAGTTGGTGGGCCGTTGGTCCATGCTGGATATTTTCGTGGTAACGCTATTGGCTGCCCTGGTACAGATTCAGTCATTTGCCACCGTCAGGGCAGGTACCGGGGCTATCGCCTTTGGCGCGGTGGTGGTGTTAACCATGTTTGCTGCCATGGAGTTTGACCCGCGTTTGATGTGGGACCCGCTGAGAAAAGAGAGAGAATTATGAGTGAAACAGCACCTAATCAAGCGACTGACCAGCCGGCTGATATTCCTGATGCCATTATTGATCGCCGTCGTCGCAGCTCATCACAGCTGATCTGGTTAATACCGATCGTTGCACTGATTGTCGGACTTTCACTGGCAGTCAAGGCCTATATTGAGAAAGGCCCGGTCATTACCATCAGTTTTAAGAGCGGTGAGGGGATTGAGGCGGGTAAGACCAAGATCAAGTACAAGGATGTCCAGATCGGCCTGGTCAGATCAATCACCATTGCCAAGGATCGTTCCAGTGTTCTGGTTACTGCAGATCTGGCCAAGGAGGCGGCTGATTTTCTTAAAGCTGATACCAGTTTCTGGGTGGTGCGTCCCCGGATTACCGGCAGCAGCATTTCCGGTCTGGGCACCCTGACCGCTGGTTCCTATATCGGCATGGATGTGGGTAAATCAAGTGAAGACAAGACCTCCTTTACCGGACTTGAAGCCCCGCCAGTGGTTACTATGGATATGCCGGGGCGCCAGTTTGTCCTGCATGCGGCTGATGTTGGATCGTTAAGTGTTGGTTCTCCACTTTTTTACCGGCATCTGCAAGTGGGTGAAGTGGTTTCTTCTGATCTGGAAAAAGATGGTGAGACCGTTACCTTGCGGGTCTTTGTACAGGCTCCCTACGATAAATTTGTGAGAAACAGCACCCTCTTCTGGCATGCCAGTGGTATTGATTTCAAGCTGGATGCCAATGGCATGACCGTTAATACCGAATCACTGCTCTCGATTGTGATGGGGGGGATCGCCTTCCAGACCCCTGATGATTTTGATGAGGCACCCCAGGCAGAGCAGGGCAGGAGTTTTACCCTGTTCAGTAATAAGGAAGAGGCGCTAAAACGCCCTGATAGCATCGTTGAAAACTATATACTGGTGTTCAAAGAGTCGGTACGAGGCCTGACGGTTGGCGCCCCGGTGGACCTGCGTGGCATCACGGTGGGAGAGGTTGCAAAAATCAAGGCTGAACTGGACCCGGCAAGTAAGAATGTGACCATGGTGGTCCAGATCCGGTTCTATCCTGAACGGCTCAAACCCCGTTCCTCTTCCTCTTCAGATCAGAAATCGCTCGCAGATTCTCACAAGCTGCTGGATGCCATGGTTCAAAAAGGCTTCCGGGCGCAGCTGAAAAGCGG
>NZ_JAOTRZ010000299.1 GCF_030247655.1 Trichlorobacter sp.
CCAGGCCAACGTCAACTAAAACTTCCAAAACAGAGGAATAAGAAGGATCGACACAACCATATACAGGATATTAAGTGGAACGCCGACCTTGAAAAAATCTTTTGCCCGATATCCACCAGGACCATAGACCATCATATTGGTCTGGTAACCGATAGGCGTGGCAAAACTGGCCGAAGCTGAAATGGCAATGGCGATGACAAAAGGCTTGGGATCAACATGCAGTTGTTGAGCCGAGGCCATGGCAATCGGAAAAATAACTGCTGCGGCAGCATTATTGGTGATTACCTCGGTCAGGATGGTAGTCATCAGATAAATGGCAGCCAGAACCCCGATTACTCCCCATTGCTCCACAGAGCCGATAACCTGGTCCGCCAACCAGGCAGCAGCTCCGGTTTTTTCCAACGCCTTGCTGATGCCAAAGGAAGAAGCAATCACAATCAACACGTTCAGTTCAATGGACCGTCGAGCCTCAACCGTCGTAATACAGCGAGTAAACAGCAGTACAAGGGTCGCAAGTATAGCTGCCTCAAAGACATCCATTAAGCCAGCTGCAGAAAGCGCCACCATACCAACCAGAGCACAAAATGTAATAATAGATTTTTTGCGGTTAATCCGGGGCAGGTCACTAATCTTGGATACCAGATAGAATTCACGGGAGAAGTTCCAACGCTTGGTAAAGTCATCGCCAGCAAGCAGCAACAGGGTATCGCCAGGCTTCAGCACCAGCTCCCCCAATTTGCCCAACAAACGTTCGCCATGACGGTGTACCGCCAGCACTGCAGCATCGTAGCGAGCACGGAAGTTCCCCTCCTTAATGGTTTTACCCAGCATGGGACAGGAGGGAGACACCACCACCTCAACCAGACGGGCTTCGCCATTCTGCAACAGCTCCTGACGCAGATTGTGCCCATGCACCGGCAGCAACCCGTTGATCTTCTGCAGTTGGACTACCCCTTCCGCCCTGCCGGTAAAAATAAGACGGTCACCTGCATGCAGCAGCTCCTGTGGCTTAACCGGCGCAATCCGTTCGTTATCACGGACGATCTCAACCATATACAACTGTTCCAGATTACGTAGCCCGGCTGCCTCAATGGTCTTGCCAATCAGGCTGGCATCATCCGCCACCTTGACTTCCAGAAGATATTCCCGCCCTTCATCCGCACCAACGCTGGCAACACGATTGTCAGGCAACAGATGCCGCCCCACAAAATACAGATACAGAATACCGGCAATTCCACACGGCAACCCAACCAGTGCAAGCTCAAACATCCCCAGATGCGCCCCGTACTTCTGGCTGTACAGACCGCTAACAACCAGGTTTGTCGAAGCGCCGATCAGGGTAAAAACACCACCAAAAATAGTGGCGTATGACAAGGGAATTAAAAACCTGGAAGGCGCAAAACCATTGCGCTGGCTCCACTCCCGCAGATAGGGAGTAAACATGGCAACAATCGGGGTATTGTTAAGAAACGCAGAAAGACCGGCAACAGGCAGCATCATCCGCAGTAACGAGCGACCCTCTCCACCTTTACCGTTACCCATCACCCTATCGGCAAAAAACTGCATAAATCCGGCTGTCTGGGCAGCGTATGCAACAATGAACAGGATGGCGACAGTCAGCATCCCCTGATTGGAAAAACCGGACAAAGCCTCTTTGGGGGTAATAATGCCGCTGATCAGCAAAACACCGAGGGCGCCAAAAACAATCACATCGGCTTCAATCAGCTCCAGCATCAGCGCAGCCAACATAAGCAGAACAACGGCTATGGTAAACAGTGCAGGCAAAGACACAATGCTTCTCCCCTCAACCAGCCATCAGACCTGCTCAGCCTTCAGCATCATACGAATAACATCCCGCATCCTGTATGTTGCTTTCCAGCCAAGTTCTTTTTCTGCCTTTTGCGGATTCCCTCTACTCACCATAATTTCAGACGGTCTCAAAAGCGAAGGGTCGGTTGAGACATGCTCCTGCCAATCAAGTCCAAGCTGTTTAAAAACCTCCACAACAAAGTCCTGCAGCGTATTTGTTTCACCGGTGGCAATAACAAAGTCCTGTGGTTGTTCCTGCTGCAACATCTTCCACATTGCCTCTACATATTCAGGGGCCCATCCCCAATCCCGGGCAATGGATATATTGCCAAGCTGAAGCTTTTCTTTAGCGCCTCCAGCAATCCGGCATGCTGAAGTAATAATTTTGCGGGTCACAAAACGCTCAGGACGTAAAGGAGATTCATGGTTAGATAAAATGCCGGTACAGGCAAACAAGTTGTATGCCTCACGGTAGTTTACCACTTCCCAATGGGCTGTGGCCTTTGCTACCGCATAGGGAGATCGTGGATAGAAGGCTGTCGTCTCATCAGCCTCTTTTCCGCCAGTATTACCAAAGCATTCACTTGAGCCAGCACTGTACAATTTAGCCGGCAGCTGTAAAAATCGCACCGCTTCCAAAAGGTTCAGAGTGCCAACAGCCAGGCTTTCAAGTGTCTCCACCGGCTGTTCAAAAGAAAGGCCTACAGAACTTTGTCCGGCAAGATTGTAAATTTCATCAGGTTGTACCCGGGACAACGTCTGCAGCACACTACGGAAGTCGTTCAACGCCATTGAGAACAAGGTGACTTCTTGTTTGATACCAAGCGTCATAAGATTATAAAATGAAGAAACCTGAGCATCACGAGCAGTCCCAAACACCTGATACCCTTTATCCAGCAACAGCTTTGCCAGATAGGCGCCATCCTGCCCGGAAATACCGCTTATAAGTGCTTTTTTACCTATCACAGGCTTCCTCCTTTTTCATCCTTCATCCTTCATCCTTCATCCTTCATCCTTCATCCTTCATCCTTCATCCTTCATCCTTCATCCTTCATCCTTCATCCTTCATCCTTCATCCTTCATCCTTTCTCCTTCATC
>NZ_JAOTRZ010000010.1 GCF_030247655.1 Trichlorobacter sp.
TCAAATCCAGTATCCTTTGCCAGAATAGCAAGGCTCTCCTGACCATTATTGGCAATGACTACCGTAATGCCGGCCTGCCCCAGCAGGTCAAGCGCCAGTTCCTGGTTCATATCGTTGTCTTCAACCGGCAGCAGGCGCGCCCCCTGCAGCTGACGCATAACATCAGCGTGGGTATCGGCCTTTTCCCGAGCGCGTGATTCTGGTGCTCCCGCTGTACCCAAGGCAGCACCGATCGCTTCAAGCAGTGATGATGGCGTTACCGGCTTGGACAAAACCGCTTGCAGGTTGACGCCCTGTTCGCCGGCGGATCCAAGCGCATCTTCCTTGCCGTATGCAGTCACCATGATGGTAACAGGCGCCTGGCTGCCCAGTTCATGTTGCAACCGCCTGACCGTTTCCACACCATCCAGATCCGCCATCTTCCAGTCCATCAGGGCGAGCTGATATGGCTGTCCCTTTTGCAGTGCTGCAGCAGCCATCTGCAGTGCCTGCTGGCCGCTTGAGGCAGTAGCAACCGCGAGCCCGAAGCCGCTGGCCATGTCTGACAGAATCTCGCGGGCAGTCCCATTGTCATCCACCACCAGCGTACGCAGTCCCTGCAGCTCTTTGGCAAGCGGCATGCGGCGCGGCATCGGCACCTGCTGCAGACCGAAGCGGGCATGAAAATGGAAGACCGAGCCTTTGCCGGCTTCGCTCTCAACCCAGATCCTGCCTTGCATCATCTCCACCAGATTCTTGGATATTGCCAGCCCAAGCCCGGTGCCGCCGTACTTCCTGGTGGTCGAGGCATCGGCCTGACTGAACGACTGGAACATCTTGCCGCACTGTTCCGGGGTCATACCAATGCCGGTATCCTGTACCCAGAAATGCAGTTCCACCTCTCCATCACCCTCGGCAACCTTTTCTACGCCGACAACGATCTCACCGGACTCCGTAAACTTGACCGCATTGTTGCCAAGATTGATCAGGATCTGCCCCAGGCGCAGCGGGTCACCGATCAGCGCCGTGGGCAGGTCCGATGCTGCATTGAACAAAAGCTCCAGTCCCTTGTCCTCAGCCTTGAGCCCCACCAGATTGGCAAGGTGGTCCATGACATCCTCAAGACGGAACTCCACCTGCTCCATGCTCAGCTTGCCGGCCTCTATCTTTGAAAAATCCAGGATATCGTTGATGATACCCAGCAGATTTTCCCCGGCACGATGGACCTTCTCGACGTAGTTGCGCTGTTTCTTGTTCAGATCCGTCTGCAGTGCCAGGTGCGACATGCCGATGATGGCGTTCATCGGGGTACGGATCTCATGGCTCATATTGGCCAGAAACTCGCTCTTGGCCCTGGTGGCCTCCTCGGCAACCTCCCTGGCGTGCTTGATCTCGTCTTCGGCTGCCTTCTGTGCCGTAATATCCTGGTAGGCGCCATACATGAAGCGGATGCTGTTGGTCTGCTCATCCCGCACCAGCTTGCCGGCGGCATGCACCCAGACAATAGTGCCATCTGCAGGGCGCTTGTAAGCATAGATCGCATCATAGTGATCATACTTCCCGTCAATGGCCCCCTGATACCGTTCCGCTGTCAGGTCAGCCGTCTCCTGATTCGCCTCCTCAAGGCGCGCAAACCATTCATCCTTCAGATGATAACGACCGTCCGGCCTGATCGGCTCACCCAGAATTTGGGCGGCCCGCTCCGACTGGTAGTAGTAGTCCGGGTCATGGTAGTCAACCACCCAGTAGCCGCTGTTGGTCAGTTCAAGCGCAATGTCCGAGAGGAAGTTTACCCGCTTGATCTCCTCCTCCATCTGTTTGCGTTCGGTAATATCCAGCACCCAGGCCATGACCCCCTGTTCCCCCTCATGCACAAACGGCATGTAGGTCACCAGATAATCACGCAGCTCGCCCCCCGTGGCCCGCAGCCGCATCTCCCGGTTCCGTATCGTTCCTTCACGGGCCAGATCATCAAACAGCTTCACCCGATCAGCAGGGTCTGCGTAGATGCCCGCCGCCGTATCACCTTCCCGCACATCAAACATGCGGCGAAACTCCGGGTTGGTGTAGCGAAACCGGCCCTGAATCGTAAAGGCGGTACCAACCGGGCTGGTATCAAGAATGCCCTGCAGGGTGGCCCGCTGTTCGGTAATTTCCTGGGTGGATGCTGCCAGATCCTTGAAAACCTGCGTGATCGGACGGCCGACATCAACCGCAATCCGTCGCGCCGCCAGAAGCCCCACCAGAATGATCCCGGCAAGCAGACCTGCCAGGGCCATGATCAGCTGGTTCGTCCAGGCAGAAAAATCACGTGCCGGCCCTGCAGTAGCAACGCGCAGCTCCTGATTCTTGAAGGCCAGCCGCTCAAAGGTAACAATCCATTCCTCCGTGCGCTGATTGTCATTCGCCGGTACCGCCACCTGGCCGGTGCCGCTGCCAAGTTTACGTAGCGCCTCGGCAATTGCTGTCAGACCGATCTTTTCAGGCGGCTGCAGCACCGCGCGTCTGATGCTCTCATCGTTGTCAAACCCGCCACCGCGCGGCAGTCCCAGCACCTTTCCGTCAGCAGTCAGCAGCGCCACACGGCCATGCTTCCCGTAGCTCATGGTCCGGGTAATCTTTGAAATGTCGCTCAGTAAAATATCAAAGGCGATAACGAACCTGCGCTGACTGCGCCGGTCGGTCCAACTCAGGGAGGCGGTAATGCCGGGGTCACGGGTAGTCTGAAAAATATAGGGGGCGGTCCAGTGGATCTTGCCTTCTGCAGCTTGAGAAACCACCTCACTGAACCAGGGGCGCTGGCGGGGGTCATAGTCCTGTTCAATACGTTCTTCAGCATTCAGCGTCCGGGCGTCACTCCAATGAAGCCAGCGCTGTGTTTTTGAGTGGCGGGGAATGTCGGTAATCCGGTTTTTCCATTCGGTTGGCGACTTGAGCAGCAGGATCTCGCGCCCCTCGTCAGTGGCAAGGTGCACACTGCTGATCACCCCATGCTCGCGGATGACCGGCATGAAAATCCGGTTGAAGGTGGCTGGATCATCCACATTGGCCAGACCGTTGTCAACCCAGTGGCGAGAAGTAAGCAGCACTTCCTCCAACTGGTTTGCCATGGTCTGCATATGGGCGACAACGCGCGCCGATGCCTCCCGCCGCTCTGCCGCCGCGTAACGTTGTGCCAGCGGGCGGGCCTGCAGCAGGTAGAAGAGGGCAACCGCCAGTAGCGACACCGCCACCAGGGTAAGTGGCACACTCCAGCCAAGCCTGACCAGCAGCGTCTGGATACGACGCTCATTCAGTCGCTCAGCGTCCGGTGCAGCAGCTGTCGTACGATCAGTATCCATCACACATTCTCCGCATTGTCTGCAGCAGCGTAGAATAGATCATCAAATCCCCTGACTTGGGTCCAGCAGCCCGTTGACCGCCATCAGATCATCCTCGCCAAGGGTACCCACAGCAGCCTTCAGCTTCAGTTGCGACATCACGGTATCAAAATAGGCCCGTGCCAGGTCACGCCGGGCAGAGTAAACCTGGTTCTCGGCATTCAGCACATCGATGTTCACCCGGATACCCACATCAAAGGCAGCCCGGTTTGAATCCATTGATTTGATGGAAGATTCCACCGCCGCACGGAGCGCCTTCACCTGGGCCAGCCCATTAACCGTTGAGAGATAGGCCTGCCGGGCCGAAAGTTCGGCTGCCCGCTGGGCAGCGGTCAGGTTAGACTCGGCCGCCCGTCGGTTGGCTACCGCCTCACGCTGCCGGGATGTCACCACCCCCCCCTGGTAAAGCGGAATGGAAATCTGGATGCCGGCGGTCAGTTCATCAGTCCCCTGACGGTGGCCGGAAGATAGCGTATCATTGTAGCCTTTGCTTGCCACAAAATCCACGGTTGGATAATGGCCGGCCCGCTGCTTGTCCACCTCGCTGGAGGAAACCTTAACATTCAACTGCTGCTGCTGGACCGCCAGATTGTTGGTGCGGGCATTCTCCAGCCACTGTTTGCTATCCAGCGGCTGCGGTGACGGTAACGCCACCCCCCGGCGCTGCGGGGCAAGCTTGTCCACCGGCTGGCCGGTAATCAACTGCAATGCCTGGCGGCGGATTGCCAGATCGGTCTCGGCAGAGGCCACCTGAGCCAGGGCCAGATCATAGCGTGATTCAGCCTCGAACACATCCGTCTGAATGCCCACTCCCACCTCAAAGGCGTTGCGGGATCTCTGCAGCTGCGAATCAATTGCCTTCTGCAAGGCATGCACCGCCTGCAGGTTTTCAGAGGCATACAGCACATCAAAATACGCCTGGGCAAGACGCAGGATCAGTTCCTGTTCCGCCTGGCGGTAGACAAGATCCGCCTGTGACACCAGCAGCTTTGACTGATTAAACCCTACCCAGTTCTGCCAGCGGAAAAGCGGCTGCGTCAGGTTCAGGTTATAGCCGTAGCTGTCATAGCTGTTATGTGCTGTTGTATTGGCAGTCCGGTCTCGAACATCCTGATCATGCCAGTTCACGTTTCCGCTCAGGGTCACGCTGGGCAGCAATCCTGAACGCCCCTGGTAGTACTTTTCTTCAGCGGCGTCCCTGGTTGCCCGCGCTGCACTAAAGGTCGGGTCATTGACCTTTGCGGTCTGGTACAGCTGCGCCAGGTCGGCGCAGTAGGCAGTCGAGCTGATCAGCAGACCAAGCATAAGACAGGAAATCAGTTTCATAGGCAAAAACCTCACAGCAGAATCACACGTTGTGGTGTGTTGGGTCATCGTGCAGTCCAAGGGCTGAAGCGTCGGCAACAGCAACGGTCGTATCATCATGGGTACTGTCGGGATGCGCGGCTGTATCCGTCAGCGGTTGATCATGATGCAGATCAAGCGTACCCAGTTCCTCCGGTGTCGGTGCCGTTGCAGCAGCAGCAGACAGATCGGCATGATCCACCCCCGCCGCGGTCAGATAGCTGTCCAGCGGAGTGTCATGCAGTGCTGAATCATTGGTCAGTGCAGCGGAAGCCGCATGATCTGCAAACTGCATATATCCGGCCAGCGGATCCTGGTGCTGTATATCAACATTAACAACATTCTCTGTCCCCGGCATGCCATGGCTGTCAGGTTCAACATGCGGAACCGGATCGGCATGCTGGGTAACATCTGCAGCGGCAGAATGATCCGCACCGGTTATCGCTACCGTGTCGTGGTGGGCCGGGTCCATGGCCGGCTCCACACCGATCATATCGTGTACGTATGTACCACCGCCATCGTCATCCGTAACGACCGCTGATTCATTGGTAAGTGCAGCGGAAGCCGCATGATCTGCAAACTGCATATATCCTGCCAGCGGGTCCTGATGCTGTGTATCAACATTAACGACATTCTCTGTCTCCGGCATGCCGTGACTGTCAGCTGCTGCCATCTCATGAACAGCATCATGGGTTACCGGCTCAACATGCGGAATTGGATCGACATGCTGGGTAACATCTGCAGCGACTGAATGATCCGTGCCGGTTGGCGCAACCGTGTCGTGGTGGACCAGGTCATCGGCGGAGGCCACCGCGAGTGCATCGTGGGGCGTTTGGCCAACGGCGCTGCCATCATCCGCAACAAGGGTATCGGCCGTGTCGATCGGCTGGTCGCCAGCGTTTTCATCGGCCTGGGGTGCGGGCGCGGGCGCCGGGGCCGGCGGCGGTTGCACATGCACGGTAAACGGCAGATCCACCGGGCTGCTCAGCGTGCCATCGACCAGCGAGCCGGTGAGCCGGATGTCCGCATCGCCCGTAAAGCCGGGCGGCGGGATCAGCACCGCGTTGGCGAGTTGGCTGCCCAGCAAGTGGATATCCGTACCCGTTTGGCCCGTGCCAAGTCCATTCACCTCGACACGCCAGTCAGCGCTGGGCAGGGTCAGGGCAAAGTCGGTGCCCAGTGCCTCGCTGCTGTCCACGCCTAGTCCGCTGTAGTCGAGCGGCAGCGCAATGCCGCCGGCCTGCTGGGGGGAGACCGTGAGGTCATGCGCACTCATGGACATGTCCAGCACCGGGTCGACATGAATGGCGAGGTAGGCCGTTTGGGTGGCGGATTCGCCGCTGGCCTCGGTGGAGGTGGCCGTCACGGTCAGGTGCAGGGTGCCGGCATACTGGTCTGGCGCGGTGAGCGTGAGCCCCTGCAACTGGGCGGGGGTCAGCGTCCAGGTGTCGTCCGCGTTGTGAACGCCGGCGCTCAGGGTGGCGCCCTGCACCAGGCCGCTGATGACGATCGAGGGGGTCTCGCTGGGGTCGATGTCCAACTGCAAGCCGATATTGAGCGCGATGGCGCCGGCGTCTTCGTGGCTGGAGAGGTCGGCCACGGTCAAGGTTGGCTGCTCGGCCTCGGGGTGGATGGTGAGCTGCAGGTCGGTGGCGGTGCTGGCGGACTCGGTGCCGTCGGTGCTGGTGACGCTGACATGCAGCGGGATCGTGCCGCTGAAGTCCTGCGGCGGCGTGAGCGCCAGGCCCGGAAGCTGGGCGGGTGTGAGCGTCCAGCTGCCGTCGTGGTTGTCGGTGCCGGCAGAGAGCGTTGCTCCAGCAGGGAGACCACTGAGGGTGACCGACAGGGTTTCCGAACCATCAGGCGAGGTCGCGGTGATCACCAGCGGCACATCGTGGTCTTCATACAGGTCCGACGACACCGCCTGTGCGGCTGACCCCGCACCGCCCGCGCCGCGATCAAGAAAAAAATCTGTATTGGCAGAGCCCGGGCTCCACATGTCCGCGGCTACCACATGCGGTACCAAGCAGCAGCGGACGGATGCATCAGTGGGCCCACCGAAGATCACCTCGATACGCTGCGCCCCCTCCAGAGCCGCGGGCGTCAAACCGGCAAAGGTCACCAAAGGGACACCCCCTATGTCTGTGATGACCTGAGGTGCGCCGGCGACATCCTGCCCATCGATGCGCATACCGGTAATCAGGGTCGGATCGACTCCCCCGTATGGGCTAATTCCCCATCGGTCAATATCGTCGAAAAAGTTGGAATCGAAAGTCAATTCATCATGGGTAAGACTGCTGCCATCCTTCCAAGTGAGTTCCGCCGTTGATGAGAGCTGCGGCGTGCTGCTTGCGGCCGCGGCTCCGGCTGAAACCGCCCCCAGGGCCACGCTCAGCGTCGGCGTATCGGCCACCGGCGTGATATCGAGGGCGGCATGGGCCGTAGCGGTGGCCGTGCCGTCAGTGACTTGGACCGTGACCGGCAGATGACTGCCGTCGAAGTTGGCGGTGGGGGTGAACACCCAGTCGCTGCCCTGTTTGGAAAATGCCCCGTATTGCGGGTCGACCGTGACCGCGCCGATGTGCATGACTGCACCCGCAGCGTCGTCATGGGCACCGACCAGTTGCAGCAGGTCGGCTTCGCTGAAGGTTTTGGCGGTGTCTTCCAGGGTAGCGCCGAGGTCGGCCGTTGTGGCGGATACGCTGGGCCCTTCATTGCTGCCGGTGACGGTGATGGTGACATCGTGGGTGGTACCGTCTGCGGAAGTGACGGTGAAGACTTCCGGATGGGAGTCTCCTGCTGCGATGGCGTCCGCGCGGTCGTCCGGGGTGTAGGTCCACTGGCCATCGGCGCTGACGGAGAACTTGCCGTAATGGCCGGCGGTATCGGTCTGCGCGATCAGGTGGTTTTCCCCGGCATCGGGGTCGGTCACGATCAATTGCCCGGATACACTCGAATCGTCGTCCGCCGTCGTCCCGGCCAGATCACCGGCAAAGTGGGCTTGGCCCGGATCACTGACCGTCACGGTAAATGGCAGGTCGATCGGATGGTGAGTACCGTCGTCAGTAATTTCTGCGGTGAGACGCAATTGCGCATCTCCATGGAAGCCTGGTGGTGCCTGAATATCTACCTGTGAGAGGTCTCCAACATATTGAGGCGGTATATCTACATGGAAAGGCCCTCCTGCATGCGGATTTTGCGGGTCAGCATTCGAGCCATCCGCGGCTTTTACTTGATAAAACGCATGAGCTACATAGACTACCCAATCGGCTGAGGGTAACTCGATACGAGCGGACAAGAATTGTTCGCCGCTATCCGTCTGGGAGCCAATCTGGATTGGCAGCTGAAACTCGGTACCAGCAGAAGTGGTCACATCCTGCATCGACACGGTCATATCCAATACCGAGTGAACAGTGCCACCCACATAACGCGTGGTAGTGGTCGTCTCACCCGTAGCCTCCATCGCCGTCGCAGTCACCTTCAGCGCATAGGAACCCGACCAGTTCACATCCGGCGTCAGCTTCAATCCCTGCAACTCTGCCGGTGTCAGCGTCCAGCTGCCATCCGCGTTATGCGTGCCGGCGGAAAGCGTCGCTCCGGAAGGCAGGTCTTGAATGGTGATGCTGAGCGTCTCACCAGCGTCATGGTGAACATTGACGTCGATATCCAGTGCTACAGCACCGGAGTGTTCCATCGAATCCGCCAGATTCATCACCGACAGGGCCGGCTTTTCAGCCACCGGATCGACGGTGATATCAAGCTGCATGAGCTTGTCGGCCGTGAGCGTGTGGTCGGTTGACGTCGCCGTAACCGCCAGGTGAATGTCACCGGAAAAATCCGCTGGCGGGGTCATGATCAGCCCCGGCAGTTGGTCCGGACTCAGCGTCCAGCTGCCATCCGCGTTGTGCGTTCCGGCAGAGAGCGTGGCCCCCTGCGGCAAGCCGGCCACCTGCAGCGCAAGGTGTTCAGAGGTATCCGGGTCGCTCAGGGTGATGTGCAGCTCGACACCGGTATCTTCGGGAATGCTGGCCGTGAAATGCGAGTCGGAGGGAGGACCCTGACGGTTGGTAATGGTTCCTTCCCGATAACCAGCTTGCGGGTCAGTCCATCCGGTCCATCCGGCCTGTTCATTTACATAGTCTTCGCCCACAGGTTGGCCAGGTACGTTGTAGAACTTTAGTGACCATGAAGTGGATGCATGCTGCGGATCGCTATGTGCCGCATCATCCTTGAAGATAAAAGTCACCTCCTGGCCCGGATGGTCGCTGAAGAGAAATGCGTTATTTCTATCACCTCCCAGATCGAGCACGGCCGCGCGACCCTCTGGCGTATCTTCTATACCCGTTACCTGAAACAGGTGTCCCATGATCATGACGGCTTTCAGGTCATCCACACAGGCTTGATCTTCGGGAATCAAATGAGCGCCCGTGCCAATCATGTCACCAAAATCTGTTGCGATGTGTGGGCCATACGCAGCCCCCGGACTTCTCATGACCGCTGTATCCGATGGCGCACCTAAAGCAGCGCTCATCTGCACGGCACCCAGGCTGATACCGAGCACCGGGGTGTCTGCCACCGGGGTGATGTCGATCATCGCGTGGCCGGTGGCCGTGGCAGAGCCATCGGTGACCTCGATGGAAATCGGCAGGTGGCTGCCGTCGTAGTTGGCCGCCGGGGTAAAGGTCCAGCTGCCGCTGGCCGCATCGTGGGCGAAACTGCCGTATTCCGGGCTGATGCGCACCGCGGCGACATGCAGCGCGTCGTGGTCGGCATCGCTGCCGCCCACCATTCGGATCAGGTCGGCGTCGGTGAAGGTCTTGGCGGTGTCCTCGGTCGTCGCCCCCAGATTGGCGGCGTGGGCGGCATCCACGGCCGTCACGGTCGGGCCGTGGTTGCTGCCGGTGATGGTGACGCTGGCGGTCTGGTGGATGGTTCCTGCCGAGGGGTCTGCGGCCTGTGCCATCTCGTACTGCACCTGCACCTGCTGTTGCTGGCCGTGGGCGAGGCTGCTGAACGCACTGCTGGTCGGATCAACCTGCAGGGTGTGGCCGTCGGCGGCCAGCGTGAAGCCGGCCGGCACTTGATCGGACCAGGATTGCCCACCGTCGGAGGAATACTGCACATGCTGCACTGCCGTGCCGGCGACGCTGCCCGAGAGCAGGTCGAGCGACGTGGCCGCCGTGCCATGTTGGGCTGAAGCGGTGGGTGTGTCCTGGTACAGCACTTCGGTGCTGGCATCGACGGCGGTGCCAAACAGGTCGGTGGCGTGGGCCGTGACGGCCCAGTCGTGGTTGCCATCGACCAGCACCTGGCTTTGATCAAAGCTCAGACTCCACGCGCCGCCGGTCACCGTGGTGTGCAGGTCGAAGGTGTTTTCTGGGTGGTTCTTGTCGGCCAGGTGCAGGGTGATCGGCGTGCCATCAGGCAGGCCGACGGCCGTGCCGTGGATGGCGAGGTCAGTCGAGGTGGTCTCGAAGCTGCTGGTCGTATGCAGGGCATTGTCGACCGTGGTGATCGCCAATTGCCCCGGCGTGGCCTTGATGTCGAGCTGGGCGTGGGCCTCAACCGTCGAGGTGCCATCCGTCACCTTGAGGGTGATGTCCAGGTCGTCGGCGTGGAAGTTGGCGGCGGGCTTGAAGATAAAGTCGCCGTTGGGCTGCGGCGCGAAATAGCCGGCGCGTGGGTCGATATGAACCTCGGTGATGCTGAGCGCATCACCATCCGGGTCGGCGGCGCCCACCAGTTGCAGCAGTTGCGCCTTGGTGAAGGTGGTCTCGGTGTTGACGGCGATGTCAGGCATCGGCGCCGGGTGCGAGCCATCAGCGGCAACGGTGAGCACATCATCGACGGCGGTCACCGCCAGTTTGGCGTGTGCGTCGGTGGAGGTGGTGCCGTCAGTGACGGCAATGGTCAGCGGCACCTGGTCGCCATGGAAGTCGGCGGCCGGGGTGAAGGTCCAGTCGCCGGTGACGGCATCTTTGGAAAATGCACCAAATTTCGGGTCGACCGCCACACTCCCCACGTGGAGGACGTTACCGGCATCAGCATCGGCGGCGCCGACCAGTTGAAGCAGGTCTGCCTCGGTGAAGGTCTTGGCGGTGTCCTCGGCGGTGGCGCCGAGGTTGGCGACATGGGTCGCATCGGCCGTCACGGTCGGCGCGGTGTTGGGCGGCGGGGTGATGTCGATCACCCCAGCCCCCGAGGTGGTGGCCGTGCCGTCGGTGACGCTGATTGTCAGCGGGATGTCATTGCCACTGACGCCCTGTGCCGGGGTGAAGGTCCAGCTGCCATCCGGGTTGTGGGCAAAGCTGCCGTACTGCGCGTTGATGTGCACATCGGAGACCGTCAGCGAACCGCCACCGGGGTTGGTGGCGCCAAATAAGGAAAGTAATGTAGCTTCGGTAAATGTCTGCGGCTGGTCAGATACACCAGCACCCAAATCGACCACATTGTTGACGACCTGTGGCCCCTGGCTGGTGCCGCGTATGTCGATTACGATGTCGTGGGTGGTGCCGTCGCTGAAGCGCACCGTGAAGGTGTCGTGGTCGGTCTGCCCGCTGGCCAGCGCCTGGCTGGCGGGCAATGACGGATCGAGCTGGAAGCGCCAGATGCCCTGGGCATTGACGGAAAGCTGCCCGAATTGGCCTTGGGTGGCGGTTTGCTCGACGATGTGCGGCGCGGCGCTGTCCACGTCGGTGGCGCGGACCATGCCGGCCGCCTCCAGATTGGCACGGGCCAGATCGGCGACGTGCGAACCCATGTCGATGACGGTGGCGGCGTCGTCGGTGCCGGTGACCTGTAGCGTAATGGTTTGGGTCGTGGCCGCGCCGTGTTCGTCGGTGACCGTAGCGGTGAACGTTTCCGTTTGATGGTCATTGACGTTGAGGGCCTGAGTCGCAGGGCGGCTGTTGTCCAGGGTGTAGGTCCACTGGCCGGTGGATGGATCGATGGCTAGATTGCCGTAGGTGCCAGCAGTCTGGGCGATGGACCAGGTGAGGTGTGCGCCGGCGTCGACGTCGGTGGCTACGAGAGTGCCGGTGGCGGTAGTCGTGGCGGCATCTTCGGTCACTGCGCCTGTGGCGCTGCCCGCTGTCGAGGTGACGGTCGGCGCGTCGTTGCTGCCGGTGATGGTGACGGTGACGGTGTGGGTGGTGCCGTCAGCGCTATGCACCTCGAAGGAATCGGTGATCTGCCTTCCGGCCGGGAGTGCCTGGATGGTTGGGTTGTCGTTGTCTGCCGCATACGTCCAGCTGCCGTTGGGCAAGATTGCAAATGAGCCGAGGCCGGCACTGCTCTGGCCATGCGCGGCGGCGAAGGTGGCCTCGCCCTGATCGGCATCGGTTACGGCCAGTTGCCCCATGCAGGTGAGCGAGTGATGCGTCTGCCCCTGTATGGTGCTCGTCAGGACACTGGTGTCTTCGGTGACTCCGGATTGCGTGCCGGTTTCGGTGATGACCGCCCCGTCGTTGGTGCCGGTGACGCCGATGGTCACGGTCTGGGTGGCCGTGGCGCCGTGCTCGTCGGTGACGGTGACCGTAAAGGTTTCGCTCCCCGGGTGTCCGCTGGTCAGGCCCTGGGTGGCGGCACGGCTGTTGTCCAGGGTGTAGGTCCACTGGCCGGTGGCAGGATCGATGGCGAGATGGCCGTAGGTGCCGGCAGTCTGCGCGACAGACCAGGTGAGGTGCGCGCCGGCGTCGGCATCGGTGGCCGCTAGGGTGCCGGTGGCCGTGGTCGTGGCGGCATCTTCGGTCACCGCACCGCTTGCGCTGCTCACCGCGGAGGTGATGACCGGCGCATCGTTGGTACCGGTGACGTTGACGGTGACGGTCTGGCTGACGTGCTCGCCGCTGTCGGTGGTGACTTCGACGGTGAAGGTTTCGGTGCGGGTCTGGCCAGCGGCCAGTTCATTGGTGGCAGCCCGGCTGTTGTCCAGCGTGTAGGTCCAGTGGCCCTGCGCGTCGACGGCGAAGCTGCCGTAATGACCGGCGGTGTGCGACTGGGCGGTAAACACCGGATGGTCACCCGTATCAGCGTCGGTAACATGCATCTGGCCCGAGAGGGTCTGGTGGGCGGCGTCATCCTCGGTGGTTTGGCCAAGGATAGGGTTGGGCATCCTTACATCGGCTTGATTGCCTGAAACCTGGACGTCCACGGAGTCGGTGACCATGTGGTTGACTACGGTATGAATGGAGTGATGGCCATCCGACAGCTTGGGCACACCCAGCTGCCAATGCCCCTGGGCATCGGCCGTTGTAGTGCCGAGGACGAGGTAACCCTCGACGACTTGCACCGAATCACCGGCGCCGGCGGTGCCGGAGAGCACGGAAATTCCGGTATTGGCGTTTACGCCAACCAGTTTGTTCAGATAGATATAGTCGCCGGGGCCACCAGGACGATCGTCGTCACAGACCTTGACCAGCTGGCCAACGGTGCCGTCTTCGAAGACCACCAGGCCGCCATCGAAGTTGTTCCGAATGCTCGGTGCCAGCGGCGCGTAACGCGCCGGCCCGCCGTCGAGGTGTTGGCCGAACCACTGGTGTTGGGCCAGATAGATATAGCCGGCTCCGGCAGCAGCGAGATTGCCGGTGTTGTAGTTAGCAGCTGTTACGGGCAGGTCGCCGTGGGCAATGCTGGCCAGCAGGTTGTGGCTGTCGCCCGGCAGGTAGAGCCCGACGATGCGGGTGCCGACCGGGACGCCCTCATGCGCACTCGTGTACATGCTGAGATCGGTGGCGCCGGTGAATTCGGCGACCTGGGCAACCTGGCGGATGTCGGCCGGTGCCGGGGGCGTCACCTGAATCAGCGGCGCATCGTGGGTGCCGGTGAGCGTGATGGTGATGTCCGCCGGCCCGTTCGGACCCTGGATGGTGAAGGTTTCGGTGCGGGTCTCGCCTTCTTTCAGGCCCTGCACGGCATCTGCGTTGTTGTTGAGGGTGTACACCCAGTGGCCCTGGTCGCGCAGATCGAGGTTGCCGAAGTGCCCGGCCATGGTGTGGTCGCCCAGATGCAGGGTTCCGCCACTGGTCGAGGAGAGGTCGCCGGTGATGACTGTGGTGGCGGCATCTTCCTTGACGCTGCCGGTGACGCCTGTCAGCGTCGAACGGACGGCGACTTCCGCATGGGCGGTGGTGGTGGCGGTACCGTCGCTGACAGTGAGCGTGACTGGCAGGTGGTCGCCATGGGCGGTGCCGGCCGGATGGAAGGTCCAGTCGCCGCTGGCGGCGCGGGTGAAGCTGCCAATCGCGGGGTCGATGTTGACGGCACTGATCGCGAGTGTGTCGTGATCGACGTCGGCCGCATGCACGAGGGAAAGCAGCTGCGCCTCGGTGAAGGTCTGGCTGGCACCGGCAAAGGCGGCCCCAAGATTGGCGGCGTGGGTGGCATCGACGGCGGTGACGGTGGGGGCGTCGTTGACGCTGGCCACGTGCAGGGTGCCGGTCGTCTCGGCCGAGTCGGCATGACCGTCGCTGACCGTGTATTTGAAAGCGACATCGCCGTTGAAGTTGGCAGCGGGCTGGAAGCTCAGGTGCGGGATGTCGGCCGCGGCGATCTGTTGTCCGGCGGTGACGGCGTGGCCGTTGAGCAGCAGCTGGCCCTGGGCCGCTGTCGGCAAGCCGGTGACGGTGACATGCTGAAGGGTGTCGCCGGCGTCGGCGTCGCTGAATCCGAAATTGGCGGCCGAGAAGGTGTAGACGGTGTCCTCGGTGCCGGAGAGGCTGGCGGCTGGCGTCGTGGGCGCATCGTTGACGCTGGCCACGTGCAGGGTGCCGGTGGCGGCGGCGGAATCGACATGTCCGTCGCTGACTTTGTAGCCAAAGGCAACGTCGCCGTTAAAGTTGGCAACGGGCCGGAACACCAGATGCGGGATATCTGTCGCGTCGATCTGCTGGCCTGCCGTGACCGCCTGGCCGTTCAGCAGGAACTGCCCTTGTGTCGCCCCATCCGGCAGCTGGGTCAGGGTGACATGGTGCAGCGTATCGCTCGCGTCCACGTCATGGAAGCCGAAATCAGCAGTGCCGAGCGTGATGTCCTGGTCTTCGGTGCCCTGCACGCTGAGGGTCGTGGAGATGGTCGGCTGGTCGTTGGTACCGACGATATGCACGGTGACGGTATGCGCGGTACCATCAGCTGAATAGGCTGTGAATGTATCGGTGAGCGGTTCACCTTCACCTAATGCCTGCACGGCCGGGTTATTGTTGTCGAGTCGATAGATCCATGCGCCTGTAGGTGCCACGATAAATCCACCGTAACCGCTATCGCTGACGCCATGGAATTCAGCTTTAAAGTGATTTTCACCCTGGTCAGTATCGGTTACCTCAAGCTTGCCTGAGGCTTGGGAATAGGCTGATCCACGAGTCAATGTATCTTCTTTAACCGGATTTCCGGGACTGTTTTCTGTAATCACAGCCGCATCATTGGTTCCCGCCAGGGTTACCGTAATGGTCTGGCGGGTGCCATCGGCCGTCATGACTTCGATGCTGTCGGTAGCCTGATGGCCACCCTGGAGCGCCTGGACTTTAGGAGCGCTGTTGTCGGCGGTGTAGGTCCAGTGGCCCTGTGCGTCGATGCTGAAAGTGCCGTAGCCGTGGTCGCCGGGGATGCCCTGCATGGCGATAAAGTGTTCCTGGTTGGCATCCGGGTCGGTCACAACGAGCTGCCCCTCGGTGTGCAGCGTGGTGCCGGTGCCGACGTTGTCCTCGATGACATCGCCGGTGTGCGTGCCGCCGATCACTGCCACGTCGTTGGTGCCCTGAATGGTGACGGAAAGCACCTTGGGTGTGCCGTCGACGCTGCCCACGAGGATGCTGTCGGTCAGGGTTTTGCCGGCAACGAGGGCCTGGACATCGGGGTTGCTGTTGTCAAGCTGATAGGTCCAGTCGCCATTGGCCGCCAGGGTGAAGTGGCCGTACTGAGTCACCTGGTCTACCGGCTGGAAGGCCGCCTCGCCCGCGTTGGGGTCGATAATGCTGAGATGCTGCCGGATCGTGCCGGTCTGGTCTTCGTCGATATGGTCGGCGGAGACGCCGGCGATGATCGCAGGAGCATTCGCGCCCTTGATCTGCAGGTCAATGGTGTGGGTGGTGCCGTCGGCCGTGCGCACCGTGAACTGCTCGGGCAGGTGGCCATCGGCCGGCAGTGAAACGATCGCCGGTTGCCGGGCGTCGGCGGTATAGGTCCAGGTGCCGTCTTCCTTGATCTCGAGCACGCCGTAGGTGCCGGTCAGCAACTGCGCCTGGAAGTGGCCCTCGCCCTGGTCGAGGTCGAGAACAGCAAGTTGGTGGCTGATGACGACCCGCCCGCCCTGGGCAGCGGCCACCGAGCCCACGGCATGGTCGATGCCGGCGACGATGGGCACGTCGTTGGTGCCGGTGACGGTGATCTGCAGCAACCCGCCGTTACTGCCGCCGTGCTGGTCGGTGACGATGACCGGCACCGTCACAATCGCTTTCTGCCCGGCGCCCAGATAGTTGTAGTGGGCATCGGCCGGATCGAAGTGGTACTGGCCGTCGGCGTCAAGGGTCAGGCCCGGGATGTGCTGGGCCAGGCTGTAGCTCAGCGTGTCGCCGGTATCAGGGTCGGTGGCGGTGAGCTGGCCATTGACGACGCCGGCGCCCTCGGCGACGTGCCGCATCGGCGTGACGCCGAGGGTGGGCACATCGTTGGTGCCGGTGACGGTAATCTCGAGGGTGCGCTGCGCGCTTGCGCCAGAGGCATCGACGACCTCGACCGGGATGCTGATCACCTGCGGCTGGCCGAAGGGCAGATGGTCATAAGCCGGGTCGGACGGATCGAAGGTATAGCTGCCGTCGGGGTTGAGCGTGAAGCCGGCCACCGGGGCGGTCGCCCGGAAGGTGAGCACCTCGTGGTCATCGAGGTCGATGGCGAACAGGCGGTTGTGGATGACTGCGCTGCCTTCGAAGGTCGCCATGGGCGGCACCGTCATCATCAGCGGCGCATCGTTGGTGCCGGTGACGACGATCTGCAGGGTCTCGGTGCTGCGCGCGCCGGCCTGGTCGGTGACGGTGACGGGGATGTTGATGAACTCCTGGGCGCCCGGGGCGAGGTGCTGGTAGGCCGTGTTGGACGGATCGAAGTCGTAGCTGCCATCGGCGTGCAGGGTGAAACCGGGCACGGCCTGGGTGGTGCCGTAGACGAGGATGTCGGTGCTGTCGACATCATGGCCGATCAGTTGCCCATGCAACAGCGGGTCGTCTTCGTGCGTCTGCTGGCTGGTGGCCTGGAGCGTGGGCGCGTCATTCGTGCCCTGGATGTAGACCGTGAGGGTCTGCGTGGTGCTGCCGTCCTTGCTGGTAACGGTGATCGTATCGGTCAGCGGTGCATCGCCCGGGCGCAGGGCTTGCACGGCCCCATCGGTCGGGCTCAGGGTGTAGGTCCAGCTGCCGTCGGCCGCCACGACGAACTCGCCATGCTGGCCCGCACCGTGGGAAATCGGCTGGACTGCGGCCTCGCCGTTATCGACGTCGGTGATGTCGAGCTTGCCGGAGAACGCCGTCAGCGTGTCCTCGGTCACGGTGCCGACGGCGGTGCCGCCGATGACGGCCTGGTCGTTGGTGCCGTGGAGGGTGATGGTGATCTGTTGCGTGGTGCCGTCGGCCGAGCGCACTGTGAGGGTGTCGGTCGCCATCTCGCCAGCGCCGAGTTTTTGAGCGGCGGCGTTATCGAGGTCGTAGGTCCACTGGCCGTCGGCAGCCAGGTGCAGGGTGCCGTGCTGGCCGGTGATGTCACCAGCCTGGAAATGGGCCTCACCGGTGTCGACGTCGGTAACGTCGAGCTTGCCGCTGGCGATAAGCTTCTGATCCTCGGTCACCTGGTCAGCATGGCTACCGGTGATCACAGCGCCATCGTTGGTACCATGGACGTTGACAACGATTTGGGCAAGCTGGGTCTGTCCCTGGGCATCGGTGACAAAGGCGAGGAAGCGTTCGGTGACCTGCTGCCCGGCGCCGAGCGCCTGGACAGCGGGCAGGCTGCTGTCTAGGTGATAGTGCCATTGGCCGTCCTGACCGAGGTCGAGGGTGCCGTAATGACCGGTGGGGGTGCCGAGCGCCCATTGGTGTGCACCGGGGGCGCCGCCGGTTACCGACAATGTGCCGCTGCTGTCCAGCTGGCTATCTTCTGTTACAGCTCCGCTTACCGTCCCCTGGATATGCAGTGGGGGAGTGGCCGGTACACCGGCACCACTGCCGGATGTGTGGGCGGCAGCAGCCTGTCCACTAGCAGACGAAGCAGCCGTAGGCATTGTTCTCGATACTGCTGCAGCACCGGCAGGATGGGGCACTGCACTGGCAACACTGCCAACCTGTCCACTGAGGCCTGCACTATGGGCAACGGCATCTGCACTGCCTGGTACAACGGGCTGAGACAGGGGGCTTGCAGCATGGGCCACCGCAGAACCTACCGGTCGGCTGGCTTCATGATCTGCCGGTTGACCGGCTGCCTGTTGGTGTGAAAAATCGGCATGGGGCGCGTCAGCCTGCGAGAAGATGCCAGCATGTGCGACACTCCCCGGTGAACCCTTGGACGAATCAGCACCAGACAGGTGCTGCCGGTCGGCTACTTTTTCATCCCAGACTACGGTGCCGGATTCGTCTCCTTCTGCCTCACCAAGTTTACCCAGGGCCTTGTCTTTGGTCTTGAGCAGCGCAGCCTGCTGTTCGGCAGTAAGATCAGTAAACTTTCTTTTCAGCAGCTGTTCCTGCTGCTCGGCGGTAAGTTCTTGTATAACTGGTCTATCTTTCATGGCACTGTTCCTTTATTTCTTACAGCTCAACTGGTGTCTATCGCTCATGAAACGCTGTATCTGCTGCGAGATAGATCGGCTTGAGCAGATACTGCATGACTGATTTGCTGCCGGTGGCGATGTCGGCCTCGCCGGTCATACCGGGTATCAGGCGATGTTTTACGTTGCCCACATACGGTTTACTCAAAGCAATTTCGACCTTATATAGGGGCATGCCGTTTTCCTTCATCTTGGTGGAGGTCGGCGCAACGTTCCTGACCTTCCCCTCTATGGAGCCAAAGCGTGCCGAGTCAAAACTGTCGATCTTGATCGAGGCCCGCTGGCCGGTCTTGACGAAACCGATATCGCGGGGTGTGACCATCACATCCATAATGAGTTCCTGTCCGGCAGGTACGACCACAGCAACGGTGCCACCTGCAGGAATCACGGCTCCTTGAGCTGTCTGCGGCAGGTCCATTACAATACCGTCAATGGGTGACCGGATATCGGAGCGGTCCAGGCGGGAACTTACCGCATTCTGTTCTGCCAGCAGTTCGTGATACTGCTCGGTCAGTTTGCTCAGCTCACCGCTCAGCTGTTGGTTGAGCTCCGCCCGCAGACGGCGGACCTCAGCATCAGCGCCGGACAGGGTGCTTGTGGTACTTTCGGAACGAGTCTTGAGTTCATCAAGCCGCTCCTCAAGGCTGATCAGCTGCTGACGGGCGTCACTCAGCGCCAGCTTGGTGACCACGCCACGCCGCGCACCCTCTTCAAGGCGGTTCAGGCGTTCGCGGGCTTCACGCAGTTCACGCCCGACAATCTTGCGTTCACGCTCAGACCCGGCCAGTTGCGACCCCTGTTGCCCGACTTCACTCCGTTTTGCTGCCAGGGCAGCCTCGCGGCTGGCAATCTGCGCCCTGTAGCTTACTTTGGCCTGTTCAACCAGCAACGGATAGTTTTTGGTGTATTTTGAAAAATTCGGCGAGCGACTTTCCAATATGGCCATCATCCGTTCACGGTCGATCTCATTGGCGGCGACCTTGGCCTTGGTCTGGCTGTCAAGCTTGTCAAAATCGGTTGATGAGAAATCAACCAGAAGCTGACCGGCTTTGACCGTATCGCCTTCCTTGACAAGGATCCTGTTGATGGTGCCCCCCATACGGGTCTGTAGCACCTGCACATGCCCGCCAGGCTGGACTTCGCCCCTGGCCCGAGCCAACTCATCAACATTGGCCGCCAATGACCAGACGACAAAGATCAACACAAGCAGCGTAATGCCGAACATGGTGCTGCGCAGTTTTTTAGTCTGCCCACCATCACTCAACAGGTAGGTGATCGGGGTTGCATCTCGTGTATCGCCTGCGATGACCTGGATTATTTCTGGGGACTTTTCGCTGTTGTTCATGGTGGTATCCTTATGCTTCTTTTTGTGTTGGTGGAGCAACAGGGCCGGAATAGACAAGGTTGCCTTCGTTTAACAAGACGATTTCATCGGCTCGCTGGATCAGATCGGGGCGGTGGGTTGCCAGGATGATGGTGGTCGTACCACGCAGCTCCTCAAGCAGGGTAATCATGTACCCGTCAAGCTGAGGGTTGCGAACCCGCAACGGATCGTCCAGTAGCAGCAATTTGGGGTTGCCCATGATGGATGCTGCCAGACGCACGACAAAACGCTGGATAATGGCATCGCGGTCTTCACGCCACGGTTCCATCTTCAACTCCAGTGCTGCGGCAGGACCATCAGCGCCGATGAGACGCCACCAGTCAGGGCCGCCGACACGCTGGAGAGCCTCGAACATCTGGTCATCGCTGGCCGCCGGACAGCGCAGGCTCATCATATTGCGCACAGTCAGTGGCAGGGTGGGTATTTCCTGGGGCAGATACCCCAACCACGAGCGATAGTCTGCAAGATCAAACTGCCTGATATCCTGGCCGCCAACAAGCACCCTGCCGTTTTGCGGCTGGAATAGTCCGGCAAGCATGTCGAGCAGGGTTGTCTTGCCGGCACCGTTCGGTCCGGTTACCGCTACGAATTTACCGGGATCGATCTTGAAGCTGATACCATTCAGTGCCGGTTCCCGCTCAGCGCTGTAACGGTAGAAGAGGCGATCTGCTGTGACTTCTGCCGTCAGCACGCTAACCGGCGAAGTGCCCTGAGCCTTTTGCAGTTCACCGGTGGCGGTCATCAGGCGGTCAAGCTGACGGCCGGAATCAAGCAGCTGTTTAATGCGGACTTTGGCTGTAAATGCTTGCTGTGCCGGTACTGTCACCTTCCAGATCAGCATCATGGTGGCAATCAGTCCGCCGCTGGTCATGTTGTTGCTGAGCACAAGCAGTACGCCGACACCCATGGTAGCCAATACGGTCAGCATGCCCAGCGAATTACCAACACTCTGTACCAGGCTGTTGGCAAGTGCATAGTCACGATTGGCCTCGACTGTCTGGGCAACCAGTTCAGCCAGATGCTGGCGGCTGAGCGAGGAACCGGGTACACCACGCAGTGTCCGCAACCGGCTGGCAAGAACCGAGGTCAGGTCGTTGAATTTGCGAGAAGCACGCCCCATTTTTGCGGCATGGCTTTCGATGTAGCTTGAAAACGGAATTGAAAGCCCGGCAAAAACTATCAGAGAAATAATCGGCACCACCACAACCCAGCCGCCCATAATTCCGATGGCGATCAGGAATACCGGTATCATCGGATAGTCAAAACTGATCAACCCTCCGGCACCACCAAAGAACTGACGCACCCCTTCTACGGAACGGAGGCGGCTCAGGTTGTTATCGATACCAAGCCGCGCGGAGACATCTACCGGCAGACCAAGGGTCTTGCGCAGCGTGGCTGCACCAATTTTTGAACCGGCCCATGCAGTCAGGTCCGCCAGAATCTTTGAGCGGGCTACGCGCAGCCACCATCCCCCCAGGATGGCAATGGCGACGCCTGTGGTCAGGGTCCAGAGGGTGCCGGTGGCACCGCCCGGAATGACCGTGTTGTAGACGTTCATGGTATAGAAGGAAACGCTCAGCAGCAGCAGGTTTACGACCAGGCTTATCAGTAAGACACCGATCAGCTCCCTGCGCGCTGAAACCATGAGTTTTTTCAGCCAGCCCAACTGCGGGAGATCTATCGGCATGCTCTCAATGTCATTCTCAATCAGCAGCAGCGTATCGCCGGGCTTTGGTGCATATGCGGAGCAGACTGCGGCCCCGTCGTGCCACCAGTCAATCCCGTGAAGCCTGCCCAGATAGATAAAACAGTCGGAGCCGGAGAGGATCACGCTGGCTGTGGGCAGTGCATCCAGACCGTTCTTCCAGGCAGACCATGTCGTACAGTCTACACTGAACCCAAAACCCTGGATCAGTTCGCAGTACTGCGACAGAGACAGGTCGTCTCCCTCAGCCGGAAGGTGTTCAAGAACGGCTCTCGGGGCGCCAAACCAGTCCAGGGCGACCAGAAGCGGTGCCAGGCTGCGTGCCAGTGCAGATGCTGCAAGCCGCTTGTACCCGATCACCTGATTGATGGCGGCGATCCTGCTCTCTTCGCGGGTAAAATCGAGGCGCTGACCCAAAGCCATTTCTGCGGCGGTTGCACTCATGCCAGTTCCCCCCTTTTCCCAATCTGCACGCTGCGGGTGCAGACCTCCTGCAACGGCTCACGGTAGGTTGCCATGATGACGGTGGTTGCCCCCCGCAACTCCTGCAAAAGCGCAGCAAATCGCTTGATGCCATCTATGTCCATGCCACTGGCGGCGTGATCAAGCAGCAGGATTTTCGGGCGGCGGACCAATGCCCTGATCAGGGCTATTCGCTGATATACCCCTTCATCAAGATGCTCTGCCGTAGCAGGGCCTACCTCGGTCAGAATGCCATGACGCAGCCTGTTGAGATAGGGCTGCAGCCCCAGCAGTTCGCAGTATCGTTCGGCTTCTTCGTTGTAGCGGGGGTCGTAGAGGGTCAGGTTATTGAGTATTGATCCCGGCACCAGGGCCAGGTGGCGGGTTACCAGCATGACGCTGTCCCGGTATGCCTGATGGCCATAAGCCGCTATCCTGTGGCCGTCAATGGTGATGGTAATTTCTTCATCCTGCGCAAGGCCGGCAATCTTTGATAGCAGTTTTGAAGCATCACTGCTCTCTTCGGTGTTAAGCAGTACCAGCTCACCCGGTTCTATCACCACTTGCTTCTTTGACCAGGCCGGCATATCAATGCACAGCCTGCCATCACCAAATGTCCGCAAGGCTGCTTCTGGTCCCGTGTCCGTCAATGCAAAGGCAGGGCTGAGCGGCAGCGCAAACAGCTCATCAATCTTGGCCTGCGCCTCGGCGGTGCGGGCCAGTTGCGAAAAATAACCCAAACCGGCCATGGTCGGCCCGATCGAACGGCCTGCCAGCATGGTGCAGGCAGACAGGGCACCGGTAGTCAGCCTGCCGTCCATGACCATCCCGGCACCAAAGGCTACCACCAGAACCGTTGAAAGGTTGGAAATCGTGGCATTGTTTTCACGCAGAAAACCCAGCTTGCCCTCCAGTTTTGCCTGGGCGGCCATATAGTTGTCATTCATGCTTCGGTAGAGCTGATTGATCCGGCCTTCCGCACCCAGAGACTTGATTCGCAGTAGACCGGCAAAAATTGACCAGGCAAAATCCTTGCGCTCACGGTCAAATGCCTCAACCTTTTCTGAAGACTGCTCAATCCCTTTGTTGATCTGCAGCGTTGCCGGTAGTGCGCAGCAAAACAGAATCAGGGGGAAGATCACCAGCCAACCTCCGATATGCCAGATCAACAAAAGGTAGATAACCGCAAAGGGCACTTCATACAGCGATACACCGGCCTGACCTGACCAGAAATCACGCATCTGGCTGACTGCCCGCAGGGTCTCACTGACATAGGAACCACCGCGCTTTTCAACCTCTGCCACATCAACCTCAAGCAGATGATTGAGCATGCGGGTAATGGTCTTGGCCTCGTAACGGGCCCCGAAGGTGACGAAAAGACGGGTTCTGCCGTAGCGCAGCATGAGTTCCAGCACCACTGCCGCGGCGACACCGGCCACAAGCACCGCAACGGTGCCATAGGATTTACCCGGCAGAATCCGGTCGTAAATGTGTAGCAATGCCAGCGGCAAGGCCAGGGCAAGCAGGTGAATGACCACGGTGACGGCAAGCACATCCCACCTGAACACCGTCATCTGAGAAGCAAGATGCTGATAATCAACAAGTTTTTTCTGCATATCCTCTCACTTTCACATCGTGGAACCGAGCTGTCATGGAATTTGTGTAAAGTTATTTTAGTTAATTTTTAATTTTTAGCATAGATTTCCACATGTTCAAGTTTTGTTTGTATAGTAAAAGATATTAATTGTCTAGTTTGTCTTGAGTGGGTTTGAAGGTGTGAAATATTCACATCTGATGACAGCGCATATGAAGGGATGCAAGCTTTTGGGGGTGGTCGTTTGAACTAATGTCTGGTCAAGAATTAGATAAGCAGTCAGTTCTGGCTGTTCGCCTAAAAGACAAGGATATCTAACTGCTTAAAAAGAACTCTACCCTGTGACCATGCTATGGTTGGAGTCGTTTTTCATGGTGACTGCTCAATAAGTCAAAATTGTATGGTCACACCGCGGTCACAGAATGGTCACAGGTTTGTAAAAGACAAACAAAAAGGGTTAGCCTTGTGAGCTAACCCTTTGTTTTTATTGGAGCGGGAAACGAGATTCGAAAGCTACCAGTTTACAGTTTACAGAACCCATAAAACCACTTATTTGAAGTAACTTCCGCATCTTAGCCTCGCCGACCAACGTCCATTTAAGTCCATCAAAATATGGTGAAAGCCACCCGGTTGGTGAAAGCTGGGTGAAAGTTTTCAGGCTACCTCTACCCCATGTTCACGTATCTCATGAATCAGGGGAACCCATGTATCGTTCTTGTATGAGTCAGCTGATACAGGCACCGGATGGAGTCTGGCGTCAATCCTCCAGGCAAGCTGCATCAGCATTTTGCCCTCGTTAAATCTGTCCCTGCCAAAGTCATTGGATATAATGGCTATATCAAGATCACTGTCAACCGTCTGTTTGCCGGTGGCAAAGGAACCGTACAAAAGGGCTTTGTCAACATGGACACCCTTTGTTGATACGGCATCTACCAGCCTGATTACTATATCTCTGATTTCTTTCGTAACCATTTGTAAACTTTCTTTATCTCTTTGTACTTCTCAGCAGCTAATTCTTTGGTGCATTTCTGGTAAAAATCCATCTTCACATCAGGATACCGCGCTTCAGTGTGGAATTCAACTCCAGTCCAAAGATCTCATTTCCAAAAATGTGAGCCTTAATCATTCAAGTTCTGCACGAAAATGAGTTAAACAAGTCAAAACTAGCGGATTATTAGTAAATCTTCGTCCAGTCCATAACGAAACACGTCAATCCGCTCGCTGCGCTGCGACACAAAGTCACCGGTCATCACGGGGAGATGGAATGGTACAAACGCCGGATTGTTCAGGAGCAGCCCCAATGCTCCCTTGCCCTCCGGGGTGGCTAGGAGTGCGGATTCTAACATCAGAATGGCCAGATTTTCATCGGTAATGCTCATCAGACGGCTTTCTCGTAGCAACCCTTGGCCTCAGAATCCTTCAATATTCCCCATGAAACAAAAGAGCGGATAACATAAAGGAGCTAAAAAGTTAACGCTACAGCTAATGTTCTGCATCCTTGCCATGAGTGCCGATCAGTTGCTCAAAGTAGCTGGTTACTGATTGTCAAAGACCAAAAACAGGAATTTGTTAGAGCAGTACGTCCAGATTCCGGGTTGATATCACTAAAAACGATCAGGCCCCTGCTTCAGGTTGGCTCTGGTGAAAACAGAGCCGCACGCTACCTCTGTCTGTTAATTTTCAAGACTTTCGTAAGAAGCTAAAATTACAGTTTGAATCTGCCTACCAGTCCTTCAAGGTCATTTGATAACTTTGACAGCATCGAAGCCGCATCAGCGGTTTCATGGGCTCCGTTGGCGGTCTGTTGTACCACGTCGGTAATTTGATGGATGTTGGTAGAGATCTCGCCGGTTACGGCGGTCTGCTCCTCCGCAGCTGTGGCGATCTGATGCACCTGCATGGTCACCTCGTTGATCCCCTCCAGGATCTGCTGCAGTGCCTCACCTGAGCGGCGTGAGCTGTCCATCCCCCGCTCTACCTCTGCCACCCCCTGTTCCATGGAGCTAACGGCGCCGCCGGTCTCCTGCTGGATCGCCTTGATCATCTCGCCTATCTCTCGAGTGGCGCGGGTGGTCCGTTCGGCAAGTGCCCGGACTTCATCGGCCACAACCGCAAAACCGCGCCCCTGCTCACCGGCACGGGCTGCCTCAATGGCAGCATTCAGGGCCAGCAGATTGGTCTGGTCAGCAATATCTTCAATGGTACCGACAATAGCACCGATCTGGTCGGAACGAGCCCCCAGTGCCTCTACGGTATGGGCTGATTCACGTACCTTGTCGGCAATCTGTTCCATTCCGCGTAGCGTTTCCTGCACCACTTCAGCTCCGTTATTGGCCATTTCACTGGCCCGGTTAGCGATGTCCGAGGCCATGGAACAGTTACGGGAGATATCGTTTGAAGTCGCGGACATCTCTTCGCTGGCGGTTGCTACCGTTGCGGTCTGGCAGGCCACCTCCTCTGCAGCAGTGGCGATCTGTTCTGCCGTACTTTGCAGTTGGTTTGATGCGGTTGCAACCTGTACTGTGGTGTTTGATGCTTGGCTGATAATGGAGTGGATATTGTCAACAAAACGGTTGAACCAGCTTGCCACTTCGCCAAATTCATCTTTGCGGCCTGTTTCCAGACGACGGGTCAAGTCACCTTCTCCTTGGGCGATATCCTGCAGCATCTCCACCAGGGATTTTAGCGGGGAAGTTATACTGCTGACGATCAGGAGCGAGAGCAACAATGTCAGGGCACCCATGACGCAAGAAAAACTGACGCTCAGGATCAAGGTAGTCCGGGCCGTTGCATTCAGCTTTTGGGCCTGCTGCAGAATCTCCAGGGCCAACCCGTCTTCGATGCTCTTCATCAGTTCAATCTTAGCGGTAATGGCACTGAACCAGACCGGTGCCTCAATGCCAAAATTCCCGTCCATCCCTTTGGCAAGAACAGCATTGCGCAGCTCATCAACTTTTTTGAACTGCTCGGAATGCTCCTTGCTGTCATACAAGGCAACCGCCGTATCAGAACCAAACTTGCGAAATCCTTCCATAAAGCTGCGCTGGGCCGAGAGAATGGCAAAGATCCGCTGGTAGGTTTCAGGGTTAAAGGAGTTACCTGCAATCACCGCATTCAGGGTAGCCCGTTCCTTGCCCATCTCTTCCTTAACCTTTGAAAAGGCAAAGTAGGATATGGCAGACCTCATCAAATCAGGATTCTGACTGTTACGACCCACTGCGGCAACTACATCCAGGTAGGAATAGTTGATGGCGGTATAGAAGGCAAAGGAGTCCTTGCCTTCGATGTTCAGACCATCCACCTTGCTGCGGATTTCCTGCAGTTTCTCCTTTTGTTTTGCGGCAGCATCGAGTGCTGCCTTTACCACGTCAGCAGCATCGGGATTGGCAACAATGTACGAGGCAAGCTGCTTTACCTGTTCGTCGGTCAACTGACGTTGTTTGAACAGATCATCTTTGAATTTCTCCCCCTTGGCATTAATAAACCCGGACGAGAGTCCCCGCTCCTTCTGCAGTTCATGCACCAGTGCACCGGTACGGACCGAAAGGCCGACCAGGTGCTCTGTCTTGGTCAGCGCCTGCATGGCGGCATACTTGTCCAGCATCTCGCGGCCGGAAAAGAAAAGCAGTCCCAGGACGGGTAATAGCAACAGCAACAGCAGTTTGGTCCGGATGGTAACATTCTTGAGCATGGAAAACCTCCTGATACGGAAAATGACGACACTTTAACAGGCCTGCATCGGATTGCCTTGACGCACGTCAAAAACCATCAAAACCGCACAGTACAAGCATGTCCTGACAACTGCAGAAAACGGGCTGTCGGTGTACCCCGACAGCCCGCCCCTATCGAGCATGGTGCTCTCTATCCATGCCCAACTACCATCTTTGCCGTTACTTCACTTCGCCGTAGGGGTCTTTCAGCTCCTGCTCAGGCTTGAACATCAGCTTCTTGGCGCCACGGTTGTTGGTGTATTTGGCCAGTTTAAGGTCAACTTTCACCGGTACATCAACGCCAGCTTTGGTCAGGGCCTGACGCAACAGACCGTCTGCTTTACCGGCATACATGGTGGCATCACCCAGAATACGCATTGCCTCGGTAGGGTTGTGGAAACCGATCGAGTTTTCAGCACCAAAGAACAGGTTACGGTAGAAGCCTTCTTCGTAGTAGTTCTTGGCTTGGTCATACAGTTTCTGATCGATCTGCTTGCCTGCTGCCTGCTGCTTGTGGGTCATTTCAAACAGTTTGGCAACGGTGGCAAGGGCATAGCCGGAACGGATGTACTGGGAAGCGGCACGGTCCTGGATGGTGAGTACCTGCTCTTTCAGCCATGCCGGGCTCTCGGTGTGACACTGCTGGCAGGCCTTGAAGTCATTTTTGAGCGGACTCATGATCCGGTGGTCAGATATTTTCTTGCTGCCCACCTTGGTGTACGGCATGTGGCAGTCAGCACAGGAAACACCAGCCATCCAGTGTACGCTCTGATTGGAATACATTTCAAATTCAGGGTGACGGATGTAGGCCAGTTTGAATCCTGTTACGGCCTGGGTCCACTCGCCGTAGGACTTGTCGCTGCGCATTTTCTTGATGATGTTTTCAATACTGATCTTGCCCCACTTGCTTTCGTCCCAGGGGAAGAAGACGTCCTGAGATTTCATGTTGGCATCTTTGGGGATGGTGTAGGTTACGTGGCACTGTGCACAGACCAGGGAGCGTTTGTCCTGGTTGGTCAGTTTGGTCTGATCGACTCCCATCTTGTCCAGTGCTTTTGAGAGGGTGAAGCCACGGGATATCTTAAGAGCCATATCATTGTTGTTGTGACAGTCAATACAGGTTACGCCCATTTCCTGATGCTCTTTGGGGATCTGGTTGACTGCATCGGCATAGGATTGTGAGAAGTAGGTGACACCCTGTTTCTGTGCCAGTTGGGGTGCGTAAGGGGTCTTGCAGGTCAGACAGGCGCCACCGCCTTTCAAGCGGGACGGATCGATGTCCTTCTGATCCTTCATCATATAGACGTGGCCACGTGGCTCGTTGTACTCGATCCCGAAGCCCCAGCCGTTAAACAGCAGGGCGATGAAGGGGTATTCAGATAGTTTGTCATAGACCTTGCCGCCGTCATTACCTTTTTTGTACTTGCTCTTGCCTTCGGGTGTGGGCAGGGCAGTGTCTTTCCAGGTCTGGTATTCTTCGGGGTAGTTTTTGCCCCAGACAGCCGGATCAATGGTACCGTCCGGAATTGGGGCGATTGTTGCCTTCTCCGTTTTGGGCGGCGAGCAGGCGGTAATCATGGTTCCGCATAGTGCGGCTGCCATGAGTGTTGCTATCAGTTTCATCTTCATACTCAATCCTCCTGGGTGATGTGGCATGGGTTAGTTAGTTGTGATTGCGCCGGTGCCTGTGTGGGTTATGCGACGGTGGCATTTCCAGCAGTCACGGGAGGTGTCCATCTGTGATACCAATGTTTCGTGACAGCGGATACAGTTGGCCTTGACCATTTTTGCACCGTGTTCTGACAGCTTGATCTTTTCCGGTATCTTGCCAAAGTTGAACACCAGTACGTCTTTCATGCCGTCAATGGATTTCCAGATGTAATGCGAGGCAACGCCTTCGTTAGGCAGGTGGCAGTCAACGCACTTTAACCGCCGGTGTGCACCGGAGTGCATAAAGGCGGTGTGCTGTGCTTCCATGACGTGACAGCTTGCGCAAAAGTCCGGTGTTTCTGACTTGGCCAGCAATTTAGGCGGACCCAGCATCAGAAACAGTCCGAACAGGCCGGCACAGACAGCGGCAATGGCTAATACCTTCAGCCGTTTACCACTAAAAAAAGTTCCCATCCCTTCACCCCCCTTCCCCTTGTTGATTCCAGATGAATAAAAACAGCGGAATGCCTCACAAAGCCTTCCGCTGTTTGCCGTCTCGGCAGAAACTATTTGCCCGCAATAATAGCTGCGACATCGTCAGCAACGGTGCCGATCGGCTTGATGTCGAAGTTTTCCACCAGCACCTTGGCTACGTTGGGTGACAGGAAGCCGGGCAGGGTGGGTCCGAGACGGATATGCTTCACGCCAAGGGACAACAGGGCCAGCAGCACCACCACCGCCTTCTGCTCGTACCAGGCGATGTCGTAGGAGATCGGCAGGTCGTTGATGTCCTCCAGGCCAAAGACTTGCTTCAGTTGCAGGGCGATATAGGCCAGGGAGTAGGAATCGTTACACTGACCGGCATCCAGTACGCGGGGGATGCCGCCGATGTCGCCCAGATTCAGCTTGTTGTAGCGGTACTTTGCGCAACCGGCGGTTAGTATGATGGTGTCGTTCGGAAGAGCCTGAGCCACTTCAGTGAAATAGTTGCGGGTAGTATGACGGCCATCGCATCCTGCCATGACCACAAAGCGCTTAACCGCTCCGGACTTGACCGCCTCAACCACCTTGTCTGCCAGTGCCATCACCTGATGGTGGGCAAAGCCGCCCACGATCTCGCCTTTTTCAATCTCAACCGGCGGCTGGCAGTTCTTGGCCTGGGCGATGATTGCCGAGAAGTCCTTGCGGCCACCCTTCTGGCGCTCGGGGATATGTACGGCGCCGGGCCAGCCGGCCATACCGGTGGTGTAGATCCGATCCTTGTAGGCATCCTTGACCGGTACGATGCAGTTGGTGGTCATCAGGATCGGGCCGTTAAAGGAGGCGAACTCCTTGTCCTGCTGCCACCAGGCGTTACCGTAGTTGCCGACAAAGTGGGGGTACTTCTTGAAGGCCGGGTAGTAGTTGGCCGGCAGCATCTCACTGTGGGTGTAGACATCAACGCCGGTGCCGACTGTCTGCTCCAGCAGGTCTTCCATGTCCCTCAGGTCGTGGCCGGAGATCAGGATACCGGGATTGGTGCGGACACCGATATTTACTTTGGTTATTTCTGGATTGCCGTATGTAGTTGTATTTGCCTCGTCCAGTAGTGCCATGGCGGTGACCGCCACCTCGCCGCACTTAAGCACCTGGGCAACCATCTCATCAACCGTCAGCTCCTGGGTGGTGGATGCCAGTGCCGAAACCATGAACTCGTAGATCTCTTTCTTCTCAAAGCCCAGCATTGCGGCATGCTCGGTATAGGCAGCCATACCTTTCAGGCCGTAGATCAGCAGCTCCCGCAGCGAGCGGACATCTTCGTTGGGTTGTGACAAAACGCCTACTTCTTTGGCCTTGTCAGCAAACTCGGCCTCGCTGCCGTTCCAGATCACACAATCCTGATTGCCGGTGAAGCCGGTTGCCAGTTTAAGGGAGTCCCGCTTGGCAAAGGCCTCTTTGACCAGCGCGGTGATCCGACTATCATCGAAGTTGGCGTTGGTGATGGTGGCAAAGAGTCCCTGGCAGACAAACAGACCGGTGGCATCCTCAAGTTTGCCCTGCTTCTGGGCCTCTACTGCTACGACGGCAATTCCTTTCAGGGCAAATACCAGCAGATCCTGCAGATTGGCGGTGTTTTCCTTTTTGCCGCAGACCCCGGCGATGGTACAGCCGGTCCCTTTGGCGGTTTCCTGACATTGGTAACAGAACATGCTCATGCTTTTTCTCCTTTGGTTGGTGGTAGTTGGGGTATGGAATGATGCGAGATAGTCAGTTTTTCTGAAACAACCATAGCGCAGTCCTGTTTGAAAAAAGGATGACGGGGTCAAAAATGTGTTGATTCGAAATAACCCCTGAGATTGGGTAAAAACAGACCACCAGCAGCCTTTGGCCGCTGGTGGTCTTCAGGTTCTGTCTACTTCTTGCTGGCTTTCTTCTTCATATCGTCTGCCATCTCACGGATCTCGGTCAGATCCTTCTTCATCTTGGCGTAGCCGTACCAGGTGGTGTAGTCCGGGTTCATATGGAATGCCCCCTGGAAGGTCTTCATGCGATGATCCATGAACATCTCGTACAGGGTCTGTTCGATCTTGGTGTCAACATCATAGAAGGTCAGCAGGTCGGGGTAGGCAAACGGCTGTCCGGCTTTCTGCTTGATGATCCCCTGCTGATACAGCTCTCCTACGATGCTGATCGCTTCACTGAACAGCTTGTCGGCTTCTTTGCCCATCTGGTCAGCATTTTTGAAGTTCTCTTTCACAAAATTAGGGCTATGGCACTGCTGACAGATCGCCACATACTTGCCACGCTCCTTGTCAAACTCTTCCTTGGTCAGGCGGGCAACTTTACCAGCCTTGACCACATCCAGACGACCGGTGGGCTTGCCGGTGGGGTCAAGCACGCCCATCCCCTTCAGGATAGTAGCGCGGTAGCCCATCCACTCAGCATCCGGTTCAGGCAGACGCACGGCCAGGAAGCCCCATGCCGACATGACACGATGGTTGCCGTTGGGCATATGGCAAGTCTGGCACTTGGGTGCGCGGTTCTTGGCGCCGGGGTTGATGGCGCGGTTGGTCAGGTAGGTGGTACCGTGTTTGGAGCCGGACCACATTTCCCACTGGGGATGGTCAAAGCCCATATGGCAGGTCTGGCAGGCCTCAGGCTCGTTGGCCTCGGCCTTTGAGAAGGCATGACGGGTGTGGCAGTTCTGGCAGTCCATGCCGTACTTGTAGTATTTGCGAGCTTCGGTCTCACGCCCTTTTGCATCAACAAGCCCCAGGGTGTGGCAGCCTCCGCAACCTTTTTGACCGGCCATAAATGCCTTGGGTTGATGGGGAGAGCGCGGCATGGCGTCCAGGGCAACCTGACCTAACACATGCCTGCCGTCCATATACTGGGCTGCCTGATCAGGGTGGCACTGTTTGCAGGTGGCGATGGTGGGCAGCTGTGCCTTGGCCACATCCTTCTCGCTGGTGTGCGCTGTACCGTGACAAGCCTCACAGCTTAGACTTTTGGACATTTTACCTCGATTAAAGTCCTTGACCATGGCCGGTGAGATCTTGGCATGGCAGGTCTCGCAGTTGGACGGTTTGGCCAGTGCCAGCGCCGGCAATAGTGCCAGACAGGCAACCATACTGATCAGCATGCTGCTTACCCGTTTGAACGTGCTCATCTCCACTTCCTCCTTTAACGTGTGAATGGAATATTCAGCACTATGCTGAATGTATACGTGTACTAAGTATGCAACACGTTTGACTAATGTCAAATTTACACAAAAAAACAGGTAAATAAACATTTACATGTGTGGTTAACATCTCACTAAACTTGACTAACAATGGCTTTGCGGTTATTTATGTAAATATGAAATCACAAATAGTGCAGGAAAAGAAGACTACCCAAGTGAGGCAAGCCGAGATTGTCCAGGCGGCTCTTGACGTGATCGGGCGCCTGGGGGTGAACGGTCTGACCATCCATGAAGTTGCGCTGGCTGCCACCATGAGCGAGGCAAACATCTACCGCCATTTCAAGAACAAGCAGGATGTGATCAGGGCTGTGGTTGAGTTTATCGGCGGTCAGGTCACCAGCCGGGCAGCACAGTTGGCTGGTTCAAGCGGCAAGCCGTTGGATAAGCTGGAGAAAGTAATCCTGGCCCATACCGGGATGATTGCAAAAAATCCCGGTATCCCACGGCTTTTGTTTTCTGATGGCGGTATGGTCACTGGCGGGAAGATAGCCCAGATCATGAATAGCCGAATAGAAGGATTTCTGGCTACCCTGACCGGGCTGATCGAGGCTGCCAGTGCTGAAGGAGCGCTGCGTGAAGGGGTGTCCGCACGGGAAACCGCTACCAGCATTGTTGGTATTATCCAGTTCTGTGTACTACGCTGGATCGGAAGCCAGGCCGAGGGCAGGCTGGTGGATGAGGTGACGCTGTTGTGGAATAACTTCAGGCGACTGCTGGAGCGTTAAAAAACAGCATATATTTTTTATCTGTCATGTGAATACATATTCACACCATAAAGGGAGTCGGATTATGCAACGTTTTGACTGCTGCCTGATAGCCGCTACTGTTGTGCTGGTGCTTGCAGTACCCCTACAGTCGTCTGCCAGCCCGTTAAGTCTCCGTGAGGCGGTCAGCCGAGCGGTAGCCAATAACCCGAGCCTGGCAGAGGCGCGCATAGCGGTGACCGTGGCTGAGAAGCAGCTGGAAGGGGCTGTCGGCAGACATTATCCCCGCCTAAGCCTTGAAGCATCAATTACGAAACGGTCTGAATCCACCGCCTTTGTCCCGGCCCAAAGCGCTACCATTGCGCCACGTTTCAGTGACAGTTACGCCTTTCTGGGGCCGGTGCTGACCCTGCCGATCTATAAGGGCGGACAGACCCGGACCGGGGTGCAACTGGCTGAACTACGTCACTCCATGCAGCAGGACAGTGCCGTTATCACCCGTAACGAACTGATCGCCAACACCGTGGCCACCTATCATAAGTGCCTGCAGTTGCAGGTGCTGGTTGAAGCATCAGGGCAGGCGGTACAGGCCCTGGCAGAACAGCAGAAGAATGCGCGGCTGCTGTTTGAACTGGGCCGGATTGCACGGGTGGACCTGCTGAAGGTTGAGGTGCAGGGGGTGAATGAGGAGCAGCGTCTGCTGGCTCTGCAGGAAGGGGTAAAGAATGCCATGAGCAGCTTGCGGGCGTTAATGGGAGAAGTGCTGGAACAGGATACTGACCCGTTACAGCTTTCTGACCGGCTTGGCCAGGCAGCCCAAAAAACCGACTTTAAGGCCGGACTGGCACTGGCGAGGAGCAAGCCAAAATTTCAGATTATTGCCAAAGCAGTTGATGATGCTGCCTTGAACCGCCGTCTTGCCCTGGGCAAACTACTCCCCTCGCTGACTGCCACAGCCGGCTACCAGCAGCAGGTTGGATTTAATCCCCACTACAGCGACGGCATCTGGTATCTGGGTGCCTCATTATCGCTGCCTGTTTTTGACCGCAGCAGCTATGCGGATCTCTCACGGGAGCGGTTGCAGCAGCAGCGTGCTGAACAGAAACTGCGGGCAGCAGATAACCAGCTGCGGCTCGACCTGCAACGGGCCTCGGCATCGCTGGTGGAAAGCAGCAAAAGAATTGCGGCAACCGCAAAGGCGGTGGAGCAATCCCGCGAATCGTTCAGGATAGAACAAGAAAAATATGGCCAGGGGGTTGGCACCATGGCCGACCTGCTCCTGGCCCAGTCAGCCGAGGCCCAGGCCATGGCCAACAACACCCAGGCGCTGTTTGACTACACCATTGCACAACTTGAGTGGCATAAAGCCAGTGGTGATATGGAGGTATACCTGCGATGAAACGCAAGCTGATGATCTTGGTGATAGTGCTGCTGGTCGTGGTGGCCCTGCTGCTGGTGAAAAAGAAGAAACAGAGTCTGGCAAGCCTGGCCAAGCCAGCGTTGGTCGCACCGGTGGTGGAAACCGGCAGCGTGCGTCAGGGAGAACTTGTGGTGAGACGAACCTATCTGGGGAGGCTTGAGGCTCAGACCAAAGCGGATCTGTCAGCCAGGATCACCGGGCATATCCTGAGCATCAGCAAGCGGGAAGGGGATCTGATAACTGCCGGTGAGCTGGTGATTACCCTGGACAACCGCGAGCTGCTGGAGCGGAGTCAGTCGGTGCAGTCGGAAGTACTAGCGGCAAAACAACGGTTAGCCGCAGCCCACAGCGCCCTTGAGACCCAGCAGGCGATCTATGGTCGTGATGAAAAACTGTTTAATGCCGGGGCCATATCCCGTGAAGCGCTGGAGCGCTCAAAAACCGCTCTTGACACTGCACGGTCCACGATGCAGGCCACAGAGGAAGGGATCAAAGGGATCGGCAGGCAGGTGGCTGCAGCTCAAACCCAGGCCGGGTATGGCCGGGTGACTGCCCCGTTCAGCGGCGTTGTGACCAGGCGCATGATGGAGCCGGGAGATCTGGCAGTGCCGGGTAAGCCTATTCTGACTATTGAGCAACAAGGGGCCTGCAAGGTGCTGGTACAGGTGCCGCAAGAGGCATTAAGCAGTCTGAAAAAAGGTGACAGGGCGTATTTGAAGCAGGCTGGAAGTCAACCCCTGACTGCTGCAGTCAGCCGGATTTATCCTGCTGTGGGGGCAAACATGCTGGCCGGTCTGGAGATCGGTCTGGCAGAGCCGCCCTTTGGCCTGCCAACCGGCGCTTCACTGACCGTAGAGCTGGCCGGGAGCAGGGTGAACGGATTTCTGGTTCCGGAACAGGCTCTGATTCGTACCGGCGTTGCTACCGAGCTACGGGTGATCAATGGCGGTCAGGTGCAGGTCCGCCAGATAACTCTGCTGGGTGTACAGGATGGCACTGCTGTCGTGCAGGGCGGAGTTAAGGAGGGTGATACCGTTGCTGTTGGCCAGGAGAGCCGCCTGCGAACCCTGGCAGAGGGAATGCGGGTAACTGCTGTTACAGGGACACAGCCATGACCATGATGGAACGGATACTGGCCCGTCCACACCTGGTGCTGGCCACGGTGCTGCTGCTATCGGTGGTGGGTATAATCGGCTACTTCAAGATGCCGTTTAATCTGTTTCCTGATTCGGAACGGCCCCAGATTACAGTGGTTACGGTTCAACCGGGAGGGGCCGCTGCTGATCTGGAAAACGACATCAGCCGTTTGATTGAAAAAGAGCTGGCAAGCCTTGATCTGGTCCGCAAGGTAACCAGTACCACCAAGGATGAGGTTTCGGTAGTCAGCGCAGAGTTTGAGTACGAAAAGGGGCTGGATGCGGCTGCCACCGATGTGGTCAATGCCCTGGGCAGAATCACAGCCAGGCTGCCCCGTGAGGCCCGTCCGCCACAGCTGTTCAAGATCAGCCAGGCTACCCAGCCGGTGATGACCCTGGCCCTATCTCCGGCCAACGGCTCAGGCATGCCGCTGTCCCAGATCCGGCAACTGGCTGAAAACCGGATCAGGGAAGAGCTGTTGCGAGACCCGCAGATTGCCAATCTGGAGCTGTTCGGTGCTCACCAGCCCGAACTGGCGGTAACGATCGACCCGCAGCGGATGAACCGATTCGGTATCGCCATCAGTGAGGTGTTGGGGGCGCTGGCGGCCCAGAACCAGAATATCCCCCAGGGGATGGT
>NZ_JAOTRZ010000300.1 GCF_030247655.1 Trichlorobacter sp.
AATCATAGATGAAAGAGTGGTGTGCTTCAAGCGTTAATGGACTAATTAACTCTTTTTGTGTTGCTTTGTTGAGGTTGTCTCTTTTTGTGGTACATAGAGTTAAGTAAAATGGCATACTCAGATAAAGCCACCAAGGATAGTTGTTATGACTGATTTTACGGGAAATAAATGGCGTGCTCGTCAAGCGCTGGCTCTGCTGCTGCTTATGGGGGCTGCATTACTGGGCAATATTCTGGCCCCGCAGCTCTTTACAGGGTTTAATTATCTGTTTGCCAGTGTCGCTGTGTTGCTGATTTTAAGGCTTTTCGGGCCTGTCTGGGCAGTTGTTGCTGCGGTGATCGCTGCTCTCTGGTGCAAGCAGCTGTTTGGTCACTTCTATCCGGTTGTCTGGCTGGGGCTGGAACCGCTTTTTGTTGCGTACTGGCAGAAACGTCGCCCCAAAGACACACTGATCATGGCAGACACGGCGTACTGGTTGATTGTTGGAATGCCGTTGATTTTCATACTCTTTCAGACGGTTATGAAGGTGCCGCTGCTGGGGACAACAACAGCAGCGCTGATGTATATGGTTATTGGGGTTACCAATGCCCTGATTGCTACGTTACTGATTAACCAGTTTTCTCTGGAACGTCTGGTCTGGCCAGAGAGACAGCAGGAATCGGCAACCATTGTCCAGTTTCTGTTTCAGGTATTGATGCTAACCATCGTCCTGCCTGCCATGCTGGTGCTGGTGGTGACCGGAAGGGAGCGGGGGGCGACCGTTAAACAGAAGATGCTGGATACATTGGAGATCAAGTCGCGGCAGGTCGGCTACGAGATTCGGCAGAAGATCTTTGATGGCACCTATCCGGAGAAGTTCGACGGGCTGGACCGTCAAAAACTTGATTTAGGGATGGTCACGAAGGTGTTGCAGGGAATCCAGGCCAACCAGCAAATCCAGTTACATCTGATGGCCAATAAGGGAGAAGTGCTGTCCTCAACAAACCCTGAAGTGGCCAGGTTGTACAACTATGATCCGTTAAGTCTGGGTAAGGCCAGCCAGACGGCACAGGAACATGTCTTTTACCGCATGCCCCCCAATAATCCGCCGGTACCACTTTGGCAGCGAGCTGGTAAGAGTACCTATATCAGGGTATACCCAATCCCCAAGACGCCTGTGTACGCCATTACAGAGATGCCATTTGCTCACTATCAGGCCCGAATCCTGCGGGGACATCGGAATGCCCTGGTTGCCATGTTGGTATATCTGGCCACCGGCACCGTGCTGGCTACGCTGGTGGCACGCAGGATTGCTGCCCCGCTTGAGCAGCTGTCTAAGACGACGACTGATCTGCCGGGCAAGCTGGTGTCTGAAGATCTTGTCTGGCCCTCCAGTGCCATCTACGAGATTTCAACGCTGGTGGAAAATGCGCAGGGGATGGCCCATACCCTGAGCGGCCAGTTCCGGGAGATCGCCCAGATCAATACTGAGCTTGAGGGGCGTGTAGAGGAGCGAACCCGCGAATTGAGCGCAACCAACCAAGCTTTGCGTCAGGAGATTGATGACCGGATCGCTGCAGAGCGCCAGCGTGACCATCTGATGGATGAACTGACGGTTCAGCTCCGCTTTTTGCAGACCCTGATGGATGCCATTCCCAACCCGATATATTTCAAGGATACCCAGGGGCGTTATCAGGGATTTAACCAGGCCTTTGGCCAATCCCTTGGTGTCACTCGTGAACAGATGATTGGCAAAACTGCTGATGCGCTATATGCACCGGGCATTGCTGCATTTCATCGTGATAAGGATCAGCTGCTTTTTAGCGAGGGTGGCGTGCAGCAGTATGAAGCAGATCTCCTGTATGCCGACAGAAACATCCATACGGTTATTGTTAATAAAGCAACCTATTATACGTTGTCAGGTGAACTGTCCGGTCTGATTGGTGCTTTCATCGATATTACCGAGCGTAAGCAGGCAGAACTTGAGCGTGACCGGCTGATGCAGGAGCTTGAGGCCAAGAACAAGGAGCTGGAGAGCATTATTTATGTCTCGTCCCATGATCTTCGCTCGCCACTGGTGAATATTCAGGGTTTCAGCCGTAAACTGGCTAAAAGCTGTAATGCCCTGAACAAGACCTTGGCAGAGATTGATCTACCGCAGGAAAGCCGCGATGAACTGCTCAAGCTGTTGACCGAGAGTATGCCCCGCTCGATTGAATTTATTACCGGCAGTGTTGAGAAGATGGATAGTCTCTTGTCGGGCCTGTTACGGCTCTCCCGGCTGGGGCGGGCAGCTATAACCATAGAAAACCTTGACATGAATCTGTTAATAAGCAAAATAATCAATTCCCTCGCCTATCAGGTTGAATCAACAGGTGCCCGGGTAACCGTTGGGCAGTTGTTACCGTGCCGGGGAGACGCGGTTCAGATCAGTCAGGTTTTTACCAATCTGCTGGATAACGCGATCAAGTACCGCTCGACGGATCGTCCACTTGAGGTTCATGTCTCAAGTGTTGTTTGCGATGATGCTGTTCAGTACTGCGTTGAGGACAATGGTATCGGTATTCATCCTGATTACCAGAACCAGGTATGGGAGATCTTCCACCGCATTAACCCCCGTGACATTCCGGGCGAGGGGCTGGGCCTGACCGTCTCACGTAGGATTTTGGACCGTTTAAACGGGACTATCTGGCTTGAGTCAGAGGAAGGGACAGGGAGCCGTTTTTTTGTAACGCTTCCTGCACAAAGGATCTGAAAGGATGTTGCAGACGCTCATGGAAAAACTTGCTAAAAATGAGGTCACCATTCTGATTGCCGAGGATGATGACGGCCATGCTGAGCTGATTATTGATAACCTGCGGGAAGCTGGCCTGACCAATGAAATCATCCGGTTCCGGGAC
>NZ_JAOTRZ010000301.1 GCF_030247655.1 Trichlorobacter sp.
GTGTCAAACACAAGAAGCGGGTCATCTTCCCCTCCACTTCCGAAGTCTATGGCATGAGCCCGGACGCAGAGTTTGATGAAGAAAATTCGCCGCTGGTACTGGGGCCGATTGCCAAGGAACGCTGGAGCTACTCGTGTGCCAAGCAGATGCTGGACCGGGTGATCTACGCCTATGGCAACCACGAAAATTTAAAATTCACCCTATTTCGACCTTTCAACTGGATCGGCCCGAAGCTGGATAGCATCCACACTGCCAAGGAAGGCAGTTCACGGGTACTGACCCAGTTCCTCTACAACATCCTGGCTGAAGAGCCGATCCTGCTTGTGGATGGCGGCAACCAGCGTCGCTCCTTCACCTTTATTGAAGACGGCATCGATGCCCTGATGAAGATCATTGAAAACAAGGATGGCTGCGCTGACGGCAAGATCTTCAATATCGGCAACCCCAAGAACGATCTGTCGGTCAAGGAACTGGCTGAAAAACTGCGTGACATGGTGGCCACCTTCCCGCTCTACAAGGAAAAGGCTGATAAGTGCAAGATTGTAGAGACCTCCTCAGACAGCTTCTACGGCAAAGGGTATCAGGATATGCTGACCAGGGTGCCGTCGGTCAAGCGTGCCAAGGAGTGCCTGGGCTGGGAGCCTACCACCACCATTGATGACGCCCTGCGCAAGACCCTGGAGTTTTATCTTGTGGATGAGCGGGAAAAACTGTCGGAGTTCCTGTAGGAGCAACCATGAAACTAGGTCTGCTGGGTGGCACATTTAACCCGATCCATCTGGCTCACCTGCGGATAGCCGAAGAAGCCCGGGAGGCAGCCGGGCTGGATCAGGTGCTGTTTATCCCGGCGTCTGACCCGCCCCATAAGGCGCTGGCCGGAGATGTTTCCTTTGAGCTGCGGGCAGCTATGGTGCAACTGGCCATTGCAGCTAATCCGGCTTTTGGATTCAGTGATATAGAACTGCATCGGGCAGGCAAGTCCTACACGGTTGATACCTTGACAGCGCTTAGGACAGAGCGACCAGGTGACGAACTTTACTTTATCATTGGCAGTGACTCATTTTTGGAACTAGGGCTGTGGCATCGTTATGAGGCTATTTTCCCCCTGGCCTCACTGATAGTGGTAGAACGTCCTGAAAAAGAGATTACAGGGCCGTTACAGCAGTTACCAGAGGCAGTACGCGACCAGTTTAAGCAAGAGGCAGGCAACCTGTTGCGACATAGCAGTGGCACCAGTATCCGCTTTGTGACCGGAACCGGGCTGGATATTTCATCCAGTCACCTGCGCGAACAGGTGGCAGAGCAGCAATCGATCCGTTATCTTGTTCCGCCTGAAATTGAATTATTTATTACCCAGAAGGGATTGTATCAATCATGACTGAAAAAACTGCAGAAAAACCGACTCTTACCGCTCTGGAGCGGGCTGTCCGTTGTGCCGAACTGGCCAGCGACAAGAAGGGTTACGACCTCCGGGTTCTGGATATCACCGCTATCAGTACCATTGCCGATTTTCTGGTGATCATCTCCGGACAGTCCGACAAGCAGAATCAGGCGATCTGCGATCATATTCGCAGGGAGCTGAAGAAGTTCGGCAAGGTGCAGGAGATCGAGGGCGAGACCGAAGCTAAATGGATCGTCATGGATTACAGCGATGTGCTGGTGCATATCTTCCATGAAGAGCAGCGCAAGCGCTATGATCTGGACGGCTTGTGGGAAAAGGCAGAGCAGGTGGAGCTGTCAACAGTGCTACAGGCCACTGATGTCGCCAACAAAGCTTCGTTCACCATCTGATCGGTTGCTGCTGTGAAGCTCCGTATTATATGGCTTGGAAAGACCCGCGACCCCTGGATTAAAGAGGGAGTGGCTGAGTACAGCGGGCGGGTTGGCCGCTACCTGCCATTGGCCATTGACGAGCTGAAGGATGAGAAGGATGCCACCTTTGAAGAGGGCCGCCGACGTGAAGGCGAGCGGCTGTTAAAGCAGCTTTCCCCCAATGCCGTGCTGGTGGCGCTGGATGAGCGGGGGCAGCAGTTGGATTCCGTTAGATTTGCCGAATTTATCGGTAAGCATCGTGATAGCAGCACCGCCGAACTGGTTTTTGCCATTGGTGGTTCCTACGGTTTCAGCGATGAGGTCCGTGCCCGCGCTGCCAAGGTGCTGGCATTGTCCGCCATGACCTTTACCCATCAGATGGTTCGCCCCTTTTTGTTAGAGCAGATCTACCGGGCCTGCACTATCCTGAATAATGAGCCCTACCACCACTAAACCATGCCTGATGTGATTAAACTGGAAAATATCCGCCGTGTTTTTGGCGAAGGAGACAGCATCGTTGAAGCGTTGCGGGGAGTCTCTTTTACCATAGCTGCGGGTGAATTTGTGGCGATCATGGGTGCCTCAGGCAGCGGTAAGTCCACCTGCATGAACACCCTGGGCTGCCTGGATAAACCCACCAGCGGCACCTACTGGCTGGACGGTGTTGATACCGCCGGGATGGCAGCGGACAGCCTTGCTGAGGTTCGTAATAAAAAACTGGGTTTTGTGTTCCAGGGGTTTAACCTGTTGCCCCGCACCACGGCGCTGGAGAATGTTGAACTACCACTGGTCTATGCCGGTATTACGGCAGCAGAACGCCACAGCCGTGCCAAAGCAGCTTTGGAGCGGGTTGGCCTTGGAGATAGGGTCAATCACACCAGCGCCCAGCTTTCTGGTGGACAGCAGCAGCGGGTAGCCATTGCCCGCGCCCTGGTCAACGAACCGGCGGTGATACTGGCTGATGAGCCCACCGGCAATCTGGATACCACCACCACCCATGAAATCATGCAACTCTTCACTGACCTGAACACACAAGGCATCACCATTGTGATGATCACCCATGAAT
>NZ_JAOTRZ010000302.1 GCF_030247655.1 Trichlorobacter sp.
CTCCGGGGTTCCACTGGGAGGGTTTGGCAATGTAACGACGTCGCTTGATACATCCATAAAAAACGGCACCTTCAGGCTTGGCTACAAAGGTGGCAACGCCAATACGCTACTCACCGCACTTAAAACACAGGGTGAGGTCAAAACACTTTCCAATCCCAGAATTAACGTCATGAATGGCCAGACAGCATTGCTAACAGTCGGTCGTAACACCAACTACATTGCAAAGGTAACCACCACTACCACGACAGCTGCCGGTAGTGCGCCTACCATTTCCTATTCGGTTGAAACCGGCAATGTACTATCAGGTATCATGTTAGGTCTGGCTCCCTTTATTAACAACCGGGGAGAAATCAGCATGACCATTTCTCCCATCATCTCAGATCTGGTTAAACTGGAAGACAAGGCCATCGGGGGTGACCCGACCAACCAGATTACTATATCCATACCTACCGTTGACCTCCGTGAGCTCTCCACCACCATTAAAGTCAGAAACGGCGAGATGATTGTGATCGGCGGCCTGATCTCCAACAAGCAGGACCTCAAGGATGAAAAGGTCCCCTTACTGGGTGAAATCCCCTGGCTTGGCGGCCTCTTCACCCGCAAAGACAATTCAGACACCCGCTCTGAACTGGTTGTGGTATTGCAACCGTACCTGATTAACAACGACTGACGGAGGTATCGTCAATGGCCGCACCTATCAAAATTGGTGAACTGCTCCTCTCCCAAGGTGTTCTAACCCAGAAACAACTCCAGATAGCCCTTGAACAGCAGCAGGTTACTGGCGCTATCCTGGGAGATCTGCTGATCAGACTAGGATTTATCACTGCCCCGGAATTTGCACGTACCATTGCAGTACAGAGTGGCCTTGAATACCTTGACCTATCAGAATTTGAACCAGAGGAAGAAGCACTACGCCTGATTCCCAAGGAAACCGCAGAAAAAATAGGGGTGATACCTCTTGCCCTGGTAGATGGTCACCTTACGATAGGTATCACCAACCCAAGTAACATCGTTGCTGTAGATACAGCGACCAAAGTTACCGGTAAACCGCCCAAGGTTTATCTGGTGGATAATGACCACTACCAGTCTACGCTTGAAAAAGCATACTACTTCATTGCCCACCCGATACAGAAGCGTATGCAGGAGATCATCACCCAGTTACGCCAGATAACGGGTGTTGTCCCAGGTGCAACCATCTCTGAACTGGTAGAATTGATTATGATGGATGGTATCCGTAAGCAGGCTACGGATATTCATATATCGCCCACAGAAGATGTTACCAACATTTTTTACCGGATTGACGGGGTGTTGCAGCATGGCCACTGCATCCAGAAGCAAGCCCATGCTGGCATTGTCTCAAGGATCAAGATATTGGGACAACTGGATATTGCTGAGCAACGCCTTCCTCAGGACGGCTCATTCTCTCACACCTTCCTCTCAAAAAGCTTTGAAGTAAGGGTTTCAACAGTTCCTTCTATTTTTGGCGAAAATCTTGTTTTGCGCCTTTTAGCCGGCGCAGGTCCACTACTACGCCTGGAAGCCCTTGGAATAAGTAGCGTAACCGTGCAGCAAGTGCGGAGTTTGTTCAATAAATCCTACGGCATCATACTTATTGCCGGTCCTACCGGTAGTGGTAAGACCACCACGTTGTATGCCGCGTTACGAGAATTAAACCGCCTTGAACGCAATATTCTAACCGTAGAAGATCCTGTAGAATATCGTTTAAGCTTTGTTAAGCAAACCCAGGTGAATGAAAAAGCCGGCTACGATTTTGCGCTGGCTGCCCGTAACTTCATGCGGCAGGATCCAGATGTCATGCTGCTGGGTGAAATTCGAGACGAAGAGACGGCTCAAATGGCGGTGCGTGCTGCCATTACCGGCCACCTGGTGTTATCAACACTACACACCAACGATGCTGCCACCGCAATCCCCCGCCTGTTGGATCTCAAGGTGGATACATTTCTGTTGTCTTCAGCATTAGTGGCAGTAATTGCACAACGTCTGGTACGTAAAAACTGCAAGTACTGCAGTGAAGAATACCTGCTTAGCGATGACGAACGTCAGGTTTTCAGGCAGCACAGACTTGATACCACGAAAGGTCGTCGCGGTGCTGGTTGTTCAAAATGCGGTAATAGCGGTTTTAGCGGCCGCGTATCAATCTGCGAGGTACTGGTGGTAGACAGCAGGATTCGTCAGTTGATCTTTGAGGGGGCCTCCACCGGAACTATCATGGAACTGGCAGTTGCAGAGGGGATGATCCCCCTGCAACTGGATGGCATTAACAAGGCTGCCGCCGGGGTAACCACGCTGGCTGAAGTACTACGGGTGGCAGGATGAAGTTGTTCACCTACCAGGTGGTTGACGCCTCTGGCAGCACCATCAAGGGCAGCATTGAAGCAGAATCAATTGATGAAGCGACGACAAGTTTGGTCAATCGCGGGCTCTATATTCTTAAAATCACGCAATCCTCCAACTTTTCAGCTACATTTGAAGGATTACTGGGCCGTAAAAAGGTTAAGCGTGCAGAGATAATTGACCTGGCCAATAACCTGTCGGTTATGGTGGGAGCAGGTCTGCCACTTCTGACCACCTTGGGAGATATCGGAGCAGCTGTCACCAACCCACATCTGCAGGCTGTTATTGCAGAAATCAAACAAAGCGTTGAACAGGGCACCAGCTTCTCTGACGCATTGGAACCTCACACCAGAGTATTCCCTGATGTTTTCAGACGATTGGTACGGGTCGGAGAGGAAACCGGCAGCTTTGATAGAAGCCTTAAGGATGTAGCTGAACACCTTCAGAGAATGGAGGACCTGGCTGGATCAATCAAACGAGCACTGATCTATCCAGCATTTGCCATAGTAACCACACTGGT
>NZ_JAOTRZ010000011.1 GCF_030247655.1 Trichlorobacter sp.
TAAAGAACATGGCATATTTCATGGATGAGTACTCAGTACAGAAACCTGACACAAGCTCGGTTTCAGCCTCTGGAAGGTCAAATGGAGTACGGTTTACTTCGGCAAGTGTAGCTACATAAAAAATCATACCGGCGGCAAAGGTCATTGGACTGTTCCAAATGAACCATTTCATTCCTGCCTGAGCCTTAATAATTTCTTGTAACGAAAGTGACTCAACAAGCATAAAGACCGGAATAATTGCCAGACCGGCTGCAAGTTCATAGGAAATCATCTGAGCTGACGCACGAAGACCGCCAAGCAAAGAGTATTTACTGTTTGAAGCCCAACCAGCAAGCACTATACCGTAGACCCCAAGTGAAGACATGGCCAACACATAGAGCATACCGACGTTGATATCAACCACCTTACCTGCGCCTGAGTCATAATAGCCAACAATCTGCAAAGGCACATCATACCCAAATACCTTGATGGTATCCCCGAAAGGTATGACCGCAAAGGTAATGAAGGCAGGTACAAGCGCTATCAATGGCGCAATCAGAAAAGCAAACTTGTTGGATTCAGCAGGAATGATCTCTTCTTTAAAGAAAAGCTTCAAGCCGTCTGCAATAGGCTGTAATAAACCCATTGGACCTGTACGGTTCGGTCCGACCCGTACCTGCATCCAGCCGATTATCTTACGCTCGGCATAGGTCGCATAGGCCACGGTAAGAAGCACGAATACAAACGCGATCAACACCTTGGCCACCATGGCGATGTAGTAGTACAGTGGCAGTCCTAGAATCTCGATTCCCATCGGTCCCTCTTCCTTCTCTGGTAGCGTTAAGACTCAGACAAATCGTTACTTGGAAATGGTTACGCCAGTTGCGGCAGCACCAGACCAGACAGTATTAATTGATGCATCAGCAAAGTGATAAGGTGCAAACAGAACACCCTCTGACATCCGTGGTGAAATACGGGCCTTAACTGAAACCGTACCAGTAGATGAGGTCAACTTTACTTCAGCACCCTCGGCAATATTCATTTTTGCTGCATCACTGCGAGAAATTTCAACATATGCCTCACCACAGACAGAGACTGTTCCCTCACCGTATAGAGACATGGTGCCACAGTGGTACAGTGCTGCACCAGTCAGCAGCGTAAACTTCCCTGCTTCGACACCTGGTACTGTCACTTTTGGTACAACCTGAACTGGCTGCAGTTTTACAGCGGCAAAAGCACCACCTTCACCAAGTTCAGAGTATGAAATTCCTGCATAGGCAGAAATCTGAGCAAATGCCTCTGCCTGGGTAGCAGCAGCCTGCCCGCCAAGCAAGCGAATCAGTTCGCCATAAACCTGAAACTCTGGTCTGCTCTGACCTACAGCAGGAATTGCAGCGGTGATTTTTTGTACTCTACGGTCTGTTGCTGTAAAAGTGCCCTCTTTTTCTGCATAGGAACAAACCGGCAGCACGACATCAGCAAGCTGAGCTGTTTCTGTCAGGAACAGGTCTGCAACTACCAGAAACTCAACTGCATCGAGAGCTTTTTTAACCACCGCCTGTGCTGGGTAGGAAACAACCGGATTCTCTCCTGCAATTAAAAGGGTCTTAACGCTGCCTGCTGAACAGCCAGCAAGGATCTGCTGCGCATCCAAGCCACCTTGTCCCGGAACAAAGCCGACATCAAGTGCACCTTGGCTGTTGTTCTTTTCTTGAAGCGCCAGTATGCCTGATCCTTCTTTACCCAACTTGCCACCTAGAATAGCCAGGTTAGCAGCAGCGTGGGCAAGCTGTGCATCAGCACCAGGATAGGCAAGCCCTGTTGTAAAGAGAATGATGGCCTTCTCAGCCGCTGCATACGCACGAGCCAGTTCACGTATAGCATCAGCAGCAACGCCGGTAAGCTCGGCAACCTTCTCAGGAGTAAAGTCATTCAGAGCAGCAGCCAGTTCAGGGGCTGCCGGTGTAACTGCCAGATTCTCATCAACCAGCACTTTTGCAACGGCATTCAACAAAGCCACATCGCTACCTGGCTTATTAAGCAGCAGGTTAGCACCAGGCAAGCGGGACAGTTTGCCACGCTTGTCAGAGATGATCTGCAGCTTGATACCTTTATTCTTAACAGCCATATTGACTTCAAAACCGACCACCGGGTGGGTCTCATAGATATCAGTCTTTATAGCAAGAATCAGGTCACTTTTCTGGATATCAAGAATAGTTGCTGATGAGGCGACCACACCAAGACTTTTACCAAGACCTTCTGAAACCGCAGCGTGACCATAGCCTGCTGAATGGTCGATATTCTGAGAACCAACCTGCTGAGTCATCAACTGCTTCAACAGCACCAGCTCTTCATTGGTTAGACGCGGAGTTGCAAGTGCTGCAGCGGCAGAACCGGCACCTTTCAAGCGCTCAACAACCAGCGACAAAGCTTCATCCCAGCCAGCTTCAACCAGCTGACCGTTCTTACGAATCAGAGGATTTTTCAGACGTTTATCAGAGCTGATGAATTGATATCCAAAACGGCCACGCACACAGAGCTGACCATTATGGAAACCCTGATTTTCGTCATATACCGTAGTCAGAACGTTATTATCCTTAACACCCAGAGTTACGTTGCAACCAGTGCCACAGTAGCCACAGACCGACTTTTTCTTGGTCATTGCCCAGAAACGTGACTTAAACTTGAAAGGACGGGCAAGCAATGCACCAACCGGGCAGACGGAGATACAAGAACCACAGAACTCACAGCTGAGCGGGCCATCAAACTCGGTACCGATTTTTGTTTCAATACCCCTGCTGATAAAGGTCAAAGCTCCGCGAGCTACAATTTCGTCACAGATACGAACGCATTTTCCACAGAGTACGCAGCGGTTCTGATCACGCTCAATCAGTGGGTTATTGTAGTCAATTTCATGGTGAAATTTTTCATCAGCCAAACGGTTGGAATTGACTTTGTGATCATAGGCAAGGTTCTGCAGTTCGCAGTCACCACCTTTATCACACACAGGGCAGTCAAGCGGATGGTTGAGCATCAACAGTTCCAAAACCAGTTTACGGGCTTTCTCGACCGGCGGAGTACTGCTACGGACGATCATACCTTCGGTAACCGGTGTGGTGCAGGCAGGGATCAAACGCCCTTTCATCTGCTCAACCTCAACCAGACACATACGGCAGGCGCCAAAGGGCTTCAGCTTCTTGTCGTGGCAAAGGATCGGAATACTGACGCCAGCTGCTTTGGCAGCGTCATAAATTGTTGCATCCTTTTCTACTGATACCTGCTTGTCATCTATCGTCAGAGTGACCATCTCAACCTCGTCTTACGTAAGTTGTCTCTAGGAACTGTCTACTCAATTGCCATGAAACGGCAGGCGTCATAACAGGACTTACACTTGGTGCATTTTTCTTTATCCAGGTAGGCAATTTCGCCTTTTTCCCAGACAATCGCATCTACCGGACACGCTTTCTTACAGGCACCGCACTTAACACACTTGTCTTCAACCACCTGCCAGAGCAACAGTTCTTTACAGGAGTTTGAGGGACAACGTTTATCGTTGATATGGGCTTCATACTCATCACGGAAGTAACGGATGGTAGAGAGAACAGGGTTTGGCGCGGTCTGACCAAGACCACATAACGAGGCTTGCTTAATGGTAGTACCAAGATCTATCAAGGTCTCAATATCTCCGTCACGACCATTACCTTCAGTAATTCTGATCAGGATATCAAGCATGGCCTTCAGACCGATCCGGCAGGGTACACACTTGCCGCATGATTCCATCCGGGTAAAGGTCAGGAAGAACTTTGAGATATCAACCATACAGGTGGTTTCATCCATAACAACCAGACCACCGGAACCCATCATGGCACCAGCCTTGATCAGGGAATCATAGTCAACCGGAGTATCAAGTAGTTCCGCGGAAATACAACCTCCCGAAGGACCACCAGCCTGGACAGCCTTAAACTTACGGTTATTCAGAATACCGCCGCAAACCTCATAAATAACGTCACGAACCTTCATACCAGCAGGTACTTCAACCAGGCCGGTATGTTTTACTTTGCCGGTTACCGCAAAGATTTTAGTACCCTTGGTGGTTTCTGTTCCGATAGCAGCATACCACTCTGCACCGTTATTAATGATGTGTCGAACGTTGGCAAAGGTCTCTACGTTGTTAATGTTTGAGGGGTTCTGCCACAGACCTTTAACAGCAGGGAAAGGCGGACGCGGGCGAGGCATACCACGCTCACCTTCAATTGATGCCATCAAAGCGGTTTCTTCACCGCACACAAAGGCACCAGCACCCATTTTAATCCGCATGTTGTACTCAAAACCGAGTCCCATGCAGTCGTTACCCAGATACCCTTTTTCGTAGCAGGTATCGATGGCTTTTTGCAGACGCTGGATTGCCAGAGGATATTCAGCCCGGACATAGACATAACCAAACTGTGCGCCGATGGCATAACCGGCAATCATCATACCCTCAATCAGGCAGTACGGGTCACCTTCAAGGATGGACCGGTCCATAAAGGCACCTGGGTCACCTTCGTCAGCGTTACAGATGATATACTTATGATGACCTGGCGAAGCTGCGCAAAATGACCATTTCAAACCGGTAGGGAAACCACCGCCCCCACGGCCGCGCAATCCTGATTTCTTTACTTCTTCAGTAACTTCAGCTGGCTTCATTGCAGTAATACATTTTTTGATTGCATCAAAGCCATTTGTTGCAAGGTACGCATCAATGGATTCAGCATCAATCTGGCCACAGCCTGACATGACAACCCGCTGCTGTGCATCAACAAACTTATTATAGTATGGCTTTGCCTTACGCTTCTCGATCGGCTCGCCAGCAACAATATGCTCATCAACCAACTTGGCAACTTCCTCCGGCAGGACGAAGTCATAGGTGGTACAGCCTTTTTCATCGACGATGTCAACCAGAACGTCGTTGGCACAAAGTCCACGACAACCGGTCTTAACCACGTCACAACGCTTACCAACAGTTGCAGAAAGCCCTTTTTCGGCAATAATCCGATTAAACTCGGCTTCTACCTTCTTAGCGCCGGCGGAGATACCGCCCGTTCCCTGGCAGATCAATATCTTGATAGCTTCAGCCATGTGTTCTATCCCCTGACGAACGTCCCGTAACTAGATCGGGAGCGAAGAATATTCCTTGATGATCTCATCTACCTTTTGAACTGTCATCTTGCCGTAGGTCTCATCATTGACCATGGCAAGCGGTGCCATACCACAGGCTCCTAGACAGGCTACCAGCTCGAATGTGAATCGACGATCAGGTGTTGTTTCAGCATGTCCAATACCGATCCGGTCATGGAACGACTCCTTGATCCGCTCAGCCCCCAGAACGTGGCAGGCCGTACCCATACAGACGCGGATAATAAACTTACCGCGTGGCTTGAGGTGGAACTGAGCATAGAAAGTCAGTACACCATAAATCTGGCTGGGATAGACATTCAGGCGCTCTGCCACATAATCAACGGTGACGCGTGGCACATACCCATAGGCTTCTTGAATCCCCTGCAGAACCGGCATCAGGTTACCAGGGATATCCTTGTATTTTTGAATTACCTCTTCTGCAAGGGCCAGATCAATAACCGGCTCTTCCACTTCGGTAGTCTCTGTAGTTGCAACCGCTTCACTCATCTGCGGCCTCCCTTTTCGGTCTCAGTTTAGCGGTCAATCTCGCCCAGCACGATGTCCAGGGTACCGATGATTGCTACAAGGTCTGCAAGCATTGCACCTTTTGCCATCTTTTCGATAGCCTGCAGGTTAATGAATGATGGCGGACGCACTCTCATACGATAGGGTTTGCTGCTACCGTCACTCACCAGATAGAAGCCGAGCTCACCCTTAGGAGCTTCGATACCCATATAGACTTCACCTTCAGGCACCGCGTAACCTTCGCTGGCAATCTTGAAGTGGTGAATCAGGCCTTCGATGCTATTATAAACCGAATCTTTAGGCGGATAACAGACCTGCGGTTCATCAGAAAGCACCGGTCCTGGCTTGAGGCGATCCATTGCCTGAGTAACAATCTTGCAGGACTCACGCATCTCTATTAAACGGACCTTGTAACGATCAAAGGTGTCGCACTCAGTACCAACCGGAACTTCAAAGGTATAGTTCTCATAACCTGCATACGGTATATCACGACGCAGGTCAAAGTTAACTCCTGAACCACGCAGAGCTGGTCCCGTGATGCCGATATCGGTGGCATCCTCAGCAGAGATGACGCCATTACCAATGGTACGCTTGCGCCAGATTGGGTTACCGGTCAACAAACCTTCATAAGTATCAATAAATCCAGGCATTTCTGCCATGAAGTCACGCACTTTTTTCTCAAATTCAGCAGGCACATCCTGTGACAGGCCACCGGCACGGAAGAAGTTGGAAGTCATCCGCGCACCGGAGATCAGTTCATAGGTCTCCATGATGGCTTCACGCTCACGGAAAGCGTAGATAAAGACGGTCATAGCACCGATATCAAGGGCGTGACAGGCAAGCCATACCAAATGTGACTGCAGACGAGTCAACTCTGTCATGATAATCCTGATTGTCTGTGCCCGCTCAGGAACATCGATATCCAGCAGCTTCTCAACCGCCAGCATATAGCCAAGGTTGTTACTCATTGGAGCCAAATAGTCCAGACGATCAGTCAGCGGCAGCGTCTGGTGATAAGTACGATGCTCAGACAACTTTTCAACACCGCGATGCAGATAGCCGACATCTGGATCAATCTTAAGGATAGTCTCGCCATCCAGCTCAATCACCATGCGTAAAACGCCGTGGGTACTGGGGTGCTGTGGCCCCATGTTAATGGTCATAATTTCGTTGTTAGCCATGTATAGCCTCGTCTGCTCGTTAAGTGCGTAATGGTTCTAATCAGGAAAGACGTCCTTTGTACGGCTCACGGCCTGGCCCCTGTAACGGGTAATCCTTACGAAGCGGATGCCCTACCCAGTCAGGCGTCATCAGAATACGACGCAGATCCGGATGTTTATCAAAACGGATGCCAAACAGGTCAAAAACCTCACGCTCCAGCCAGTTTGCCGAACTATAAACCTGTGTAGCACTGGCAATTACGCATTCAGCCTCAGCAACTGGCGCCTTGACCCTCAGACGATCCTTAAACAGCACCGATGTCAACTGATAGACCATCATAAAACGGTCAGCAGCCTTACCAAGATAGTCAATGGCTGTCACATCAGTCAGCATATCGAATTTGCACTCCTGCTTCAAAAATGCAAGAATTGCAATGATATCCTCTTTCCTGACTGTAACAATCCAGTCACCACGGTCCTGCTTCACCTCCAGAATGGAGGCCTCGAACTTCCCTTGCAGTTTTTCAACGGCGCGATTTGTGTCTGCCATAGCGTCGAAACCTTTTCAGTAATAGTGAATTCGTAGCAACCTAGAAAATCAGACCGTGGATACCCGCTCACCCAGGCCGAATACGGAACCAAACGAGTTACTCTCCTGCATGATCTTATCCTGCAGCTTCATCAGACCATACAACAGAGCTTCTGGACGGGGAGGACAACCCGGGATATAGACATCAACCGGCAGAGCCTCATCGATACCCTGCACAACACTGTAGGTATCAAAAATACCACCAGAACAGGCACAGGCGCCCATGGCAATTACCCACTTAGGCTCAGGCATCTGCTCATAGACCGTCTGAATTACCGGCAACATCTTCTTTGTTACCGTACCAGCGATAATAATACAGTCTGCCTGACGTGGCGAAGCACGGAAAATGATACCAAAGCGGTCAAGGTCGTTGTGCGACGCACCAGTTGCCATCATCTCAATGGCACAGCAGGCCAGACCGAAGGTCATCGGCCAGATGGAGGACTTCCTGACCCAGTTGACCAGCTTATCAAGTGACGTAACGGTTACGTTACCACCGAGGGGCTGATTTACTCCCATTCCAGTGCTCCTTTTTTCCAGACATAGATATAACCAACAAACAGGATCACAACAAAGATCCCCATCTCTACCAACCCGAACAGACCAAGCTTCTTGTACAGAATCGCCCAGGGATAAAGAAAAACAGCTTCAATATCGAACAGAATAAACAACATTGCGATTAGATAAAATTTGATTGGGAACCGTTCGCGTGCAGTGCCGACAGGCTCACAACCACATTCGTACGGTGCCATCTTGACCTTTGAATACTTCTTCTGGCCAATCAACGAAGAAAACACCACTGAACCAAGGCCAAAGGCCAGCGCAATCAGGATCAGCAGCATAATGGGTAGATAGGTACCAAGCATTCTCTATTTCCTCCCCAAGCAGTTTCTTTCAAGACTTTACACGTATACTGTATACAAAACGCAGCAAACCTATTGCATTTGGGTGCCGGTTGTCAAGCACTTTTTCCCTTTTTTTTATCCCCGCATTAAATCATTTTTAACTACGTAACATGCTTTTTTTATTAGTTTTTGTAAGGCTATAAAGACTTTTTAGACACAAAACCGGGTAAGTTTTTCTACAATAAACGAACTAAATTGACAAACGAACATGGCAACAGGTACAAAAGCGCAACCGATCTACGTTCACAAATGGAGGCACCCCACAAATGACCCATTCTCGTTCTCACCTATTATTTGACCAGGCACGCCAGATAATTCCCGGCGGCGTTAACAGCCCCGTCAGGGCCTTTAAATCCGTTGGCGCCGACCCGCTGTTTATCAAAAAGGCTTTGGGGAGCCGCGTAATTGATGAAGACAACAATACCTACATCGACTACGTAGGCTCATGGGGACCCATGATCCTTGGCCACTGCTACCCTGCCGTGGTCAACGCTGTTAAGCAGTGCATGGAAAACGGCTCAAGCTTTGGCGCCCCAACAGAGCTAGAAATTACCCTGGCGCAGATGGTGATAGATGCCGTGCCTTCTATAGAGATGGTTCGCATGGTCAGCTCTGGCACCGAGGCAACCATGAGCGCCATCCGATTGGCTCGTGGCTATACCGGTCGCGACAAGATCCTCAAGTTTTCCGGCTGCTACCATGGCCATGCCGATGCGCTGCTGGTTAAAGCAGGATCCGGCGCTGCCACCTTTGGCGTGCCTGACTCTCCGGGTGTACCTGCAGACTTTGCCAAACACACCCTGACCGCAGAATACAACTCCTTGGAATCAGTCACTACACTGATTGCTGAAAATAAGGACCAGGTGGCGTGCATCATTCTGGAGCCGGTTGCTGGAAACATGGGCACCGTCCCTCCTCGTCCCGGCTTCCTTGAAGGACTCCGAGAAATCTGCACCAACGAAGGCATTATTCTGATTTTTGATGAGGTAATGTGTGGTTTTCGCGTAGCGTATGGCGGCGCACAGACACTCTATGGCGTCACCCCGGACATGACCACGCTGGGCAAGATCATAGGCGGCGGCCTACCGGTTGGCGCTTTTGGCGGCAAGCGCGAGATAATGGAAAAGCTTTCCCCCTCAGGCGGCGTCTACCAGGCCGGCACACTGTCAGGCAACCCACTGGCTATGACCGCCGGTATTGAAACCCTTAAGCTGCTGCAACAACCTGGTTTTTATCAACAACTGGAAGAAAAAAGCCACCAGCTTTCAGAAGGGCTTGCGTTAGCGGCTAAAGAAGCGGGATACCCTCTTTACACCGCCAGGGTCGGCAGTATGTTCTGCGCCTTTTTCAGCCCCCACGAAGTCTTTGACTGGACCACAGCAGCCACCTGCGACACCAAGGCATTTGCCCGTTATTTCCTTGCAATGCTTGATGAAGGGATCTATCTGGCTCCATCTCAATTTGAAACAGCCTTTATGTCAGCAGCACACTCTCAACAGGACATCGAGATGACTATTGCTGCAGCCCGCAAGTGCTTCAAACTCATCGCATGATTCACGAAACAATTGACACTGCAAGCGTCACTGTGCTATGAGAAACAGGTTTTGTATACAATCATTGCTGGCCGGAGGCGGAAATGAGCGAACTTCGTGACATTTTCCGCAATATCGGAACAGTTTCCAGCATGGGCATTTCTGTTGTGCTTGCCATTGCTATCGGCGTCTGGTTTGGGCTTACACTAGACCGCTGGCTGGGTACAGCGCCTTGGTTTTTTTGGATTTTCCTCATGATTGGCATCGCTGCCGGGTTTAAGAATGTCTATATCATCACTCGGCGCGAGATTAAAAATCTGAACAGTGGCAACGATTAACGAGACGAGATTACCGACACTTATTTTGCAATCAAGCATTTTCCTGCTTGTTATTGCAACAGCAACTGGTTTCTTCTTTTATACGGATCCTGTTGGCTTAGGTATTCTTGCTGGCGGCAGCATTGCCATCATTAACTTTGTCTGGCAGCGCAGGACGTTGCGCCAGCTACTAGATCACCAAATCGCACCATCAGCAGGTTCTGCAGCAGTCCGCTACCTGCTTCGATTAAGTATAACTGCTGTCATACTCTATGCCGTTCTGACCTCTGGTCGTTTTTCCATTATTGCCCTACTGATTGGTTTATCGGTGATAGTGGCTGTCATAATTGCTTTAACTCTGTATTCAGCGTTTTATAAAGGAGATTGACCCATGGTCCACCCGTTGTTGTTTCTCCAGTTCCTCAGCACAAAATTGCAGCACCTGCTGCATATTTCTGACGCTTCAGCTAATGCAGTAGTTTACACCTGGACGGTCATAGCACTGCTGCTGGTACTGTCACTGATTGCTACCAGCGCGCTGAAGACCATACCGAGCGGCACGCAAAACTTTATGGAAGTTGTGGTCGATGGCATTGAAAACATGATCGTTGAGACCATGGGCGAGCATGGCCGCCCCTTCTTTCCGTTAATTGCCACACTAGCCCTCTTTATTCTGGTGTCCAACCTGGTGGGCCTGATCCCCGGTTTCTATCCACCTACCGCCAACATCAACACAACAGCAGCCTGCGCCATTGTTGTTTTTCTGGCAACCCACGTAATCGGCATCAAGCATCACGGTTTTCACTACCTGAAGCACTTCCTGGGACCGATCTGGTGGCTGGCACCGCTGATGTTCTTCATTGAACTGATTGGACACCTCTCCCGTCCGGTATCCCTTACCCTGCGTCTTTTCGGCAACATGAACGGCCATGAGCTGGTTCTGATGATTTTCTTTGCCCTGGCGCCCTTCCTGGTACCTCTGCCAATGATGCTGATGGGCGTACTGGTTTCTTTTATTCAGGCGTTCGTCTTTATGTTGCTGGCCATGATCTATATCCAGGGATCACTGGAAGAAGCACACTAAATTAACAATTATCCATTTTTCTCCTATACTGTTTAGGAGCACACACCACACGGAGGTAGTACAGATGAACTTTTTCACAATGTGTATGCTGGCTGCAGGTTTTGGTATGGCTATTGGCGCTTTCGGTACCGGTATCGGCCAAGGTCTGGCTGTAAAGAGTGCTGTTGAAGGCGTTTCCCGCAACCCCGGCGCTTCCGGCAAGATCCTGACCACCATGATGATCGGTCTGGCCATGATCGAGTCCCTGGCAATCTACGTTCTGGTTGTTTGTCTGATCATCCTGTTCGCTAACCCCTACAAGGATGTTATGATCAAGGCTCTGGAGACCGTTGCCAAGTAATTTTAGCAACCTCTTCTACCTTGCAATGCAAACAAGAAAAGGCGACCGAGTGATTCGGCCGCCTTTTCTTGTGTAGAAAGCTTAATTTTTTAAAAACTAGCTTGGGTCGTCCGCAACACTGATGGCAACAGCAGCAGAGGGCTCACTTTCAGCCAGCATTCCATCAGCGCGCTTTACCACAACGCTGGCAGCATAACGGTAGGTCACACCACGCTGCACAGCCTGATCTTCGTAATGGGTAGTTCCTCCTGTCAAGGTGCTAATCGGGACAAGTGCTCCAGAACCTTCCCCTCGATAAATGGTGTAGCCAACCAATGTTGCATCTTTTTGAATACTGCTGTTGATGTTAAGCGCAATGAATCCGCCAAAGACAGAGCGAGCCTTTAGCTCCGGTGGCTGATGAGCCGCCAGCAGTTTCACCATAGCAGTTGTTGTGGCAGCTCCCGTAATACCGCCCTTTTGAACCGCCTGCAGGCGATACTGATACCGTTCACCATTGCGCACATCAGTATCAACAACGACAATCCGATTGCCCTGACGTTGGGCTGGCGCAGGGAAAGCAGGATCAACTTTCTGGAGCGCCTGATACTGATCCTTGCAGCTGACGCAGTCATTTTCCTGATATACTCGCCGTCCTATCAGCACCGCTTCAAGATCTTGAAGCTTGCGACCTGAACGATCCTTATCAGGCAAATCAAAGGAAAGACGCAACGCAGAGCCACTTTGTTCTACCTTCAACTGCTGCGGCGGCTGGGCGATCAGCATATCAGGATATATTAAGGGACCTTTTTTACCGCAGCCTGTCATGAGCATGGCGGCTGATGCAACCATGAGGGCGACCTGTCTAGCCTGCATGCTACTTCCCTTCCCGACAGCGCCGGATCTCATCTTCAACACGGCTGCGAGCAGTACCACCAATCACATTACGTGCATTAACACTGGCCTGAACCGTAATGGCTGCAAAGATGTCATCACTGAAGTGCGGCGAAAACAGCTGCCACTCAGCCAAAGAAAGTTCTTCCAGCTCCATCTCATTTTCAACACAGTAGGCCACCGACTTCCCGACCGCCTCATGGGCATCCCGGAACGGTAACCCCTTGCGAACCAGATAGTCAGCCACGTCGGTTGCAGTTGAGAATCCCTGACCAGCTGCACGCCCCATGGAAGCGACATTAACCCGCATCTCACGGATCATATCAGCAAAGATCTTGAGTGAACCCTTAACCGTATCAATTGTATCAAAGAGCGGCTCCTTGTCCTCCTGCATGTCTTTGTTATAGGCCAAGGGCAGAGCCTTCATCACCGTCAACAAAGCCATCAGATTGCCATAGACACGGCCGGTCTTGCCACGCACCAGCTCAGGCACATCCGGATTTTTCTTCTGGGGCATAATCGAGGAACCGGTACAGAAACCATCGGACAGATCAACGAAACGGAAGGCGCTGGTAGACCAGATAATCAGCTCTTCTGACATACGAGAAAGGTGCATCATCAAAATTGATGAGGCAGAGATGAACTCAATGGCAAAATCACGATCAGAAACCGAATCCAGTGAGTTGCGGGTCACCGTTGGAAAATCAAGCTGCTCAGCCACATACTCCCGATCTATCGGGAAGGTAGTACCGGCTAGGGCGCCAGCCCCCAGAGGCAGCACGTTAACCCGTTTAAAACAATCCTCCATACGAGCCTTGTCACGTTTGAACATCTCCACATAAGCCAGCATGTGGTGAGAAAACAGGATCGGCTGTGCAGACTGCAGGTGCGTGAAGCCAGGCATCACCACCTCAATGTTCTTTTCTGCCTGCTCCAGCAATGAATCAATCAGCATCTCCAGGTAGGCCACCACCTCAACGATCTCGTCACGCAGATAGAGTCGGATATCCAGTGCCACCTGATCATTGCGGGACCGTCCGGTATGCAGTCGTTTGCCTGCCTCACCGATCTTTTGGGACAGGCGGGCCTCAATGTTCATATGGATATCTTCCAGGCTGATTGAAAAATCAAATTGCCCGGCCTCGATCTGCTGTAGAATACCCACCAGACCGTGGACAATCTTGTCTACATCTTCCTGAGGTATGATCCCCTGCCGTCCCAGCATCCGTGCATGGGCAACCGAGCCACGAATATCCTGATGATACAGCCGCTTGTCAAAATCAATTGAGGCGGTAAACTCTTCCACAAAGGTATCGGTCGGCTGGGTAAAACGCCCGCCCCATAATTTATCCTGCGACATACAAAAATCTCCTTGATTACGTGTTAGATGCCACCAACGAAGGTAACTGACTGCACCTTTTCCCATCTATCTTCAAGAGAGCGCTGCAAAATGGCATGCACCTTCAGCGGCACCCTGGAACTGCGCGGATCTATTTCATGGTGCAAGGGCAGATTAAAATAGAGCAGGCGTGTGCCACGACCAAACCGGAGGCGACAAACCGGCGCGCCACCAAAGTCATCGGCAACAAACTCTTCAGACACCACCTGTTCCAGACGGTGGTGGCGATTAATCACCACAGAGGACTGTCCGAATCCGGTTGACAGCGGCACCCCTTCCAGCAGAGTCTCATCAGAGGCGTTGCCAAAAACCGTTACCGTTTCCCGCACACCGGGGGTGTCCTCAAGATATTCTCCGTAGAAGCCACTAACCACATCACGGTAGGCCTGATGCTCCGGCTTGGGATTACACTGGATCACAAACAGGGCATCCAAACCCTGACGAGTGCTAAAGTAGAGCTGATTTGCATGGTCAATGATCTGCTTGATATTGGAGCTATACAGGTCACGGTAGAGATAATCAAGACAGATAATCGCCATAAAATTGAAGCAGGAGGCTCTACTGCGTAACAGGTAAAAATGCCGCCCCCGGTAGAGATCATGGTACTTGTCAATAAACTCTTCACCATGGAAGGGATGACTCTTTGCCTCCAGCAAGACCCGCAGTCTGTTATCAGACTCCTTAACCAGAACCAGACACCAGTTAACCGGCATATCCAGCACATCACCCGAGTCAATATCCTGATCAACCAGCTCTATCGCCTCCTGGTTATCAGCCTTGAAACGTTCAAGATAGCGACGATACTCCCGCAGGCTGACATGCTCGACGCCGATCATGGTAACCGTATTGGGCCTGAAACCCTGATCAACCGTTGCAAGCAGCTGATCAAGACAGCTTACCGGCAGACTGGATTCAGGAAACAGCAAAAAATGAAGCTTTTTAAGATTCCCTTCACCTGCTGCCACCAGATCAAGGACTGAATTGATCGCCTGCCACTGTTGTTGTTCTTCTACCGGATGAAAGCCAGAGGTTTTATGCAGGTGGTTGGGTAGCTGAGCAATCAGGCAGTGCAGATGATGCCCCAATGGAAAGGCAAGATTAACCTTAGTATCAATGATCTTTGGCATCAGCGCGACTCCGGGTCGACTGTGACAAGCTCAGGGAAAATTTTCCCAAGGATGGTGCGGGTTCCGTCAGGCATCAGGTAGGCTGCAAGTTCATGTCGTGGCACCCAGCTTGCCTCGGCGACCTCATCCGGATTGTGAGCAAGATCATAATGAACCGGTCTGCAACGGTAAAACAGGATAACGTAGTGGCAGTTTTCTTCACCGGGGGTAAGGTGTTCAAAGACATCAATCAGGCTGCCTACCTCAACATCTAACCCGACCTCTTCATCCACTTCCCGCCTGAGGGCCGTTGCAATCGGCTCCCCCAGATCAATCTTACCGCCTGGCATGACCCACATATTTTTAAAAGGCGGGATGCTCCTCCTGGTGAGGAGCACCCGTTCCTGTTCATCAATAATTACCGCCACCACAGAAGTGACGATATGTTCCTTCTTGTAGCGTGGTTTGGTCACAAACCTACTTCTTGCCCTGCATCAGGGAACGGATCCGCAAGCGCAGGGAGTTGATCTTGATAAAGCCTTCTGCATCAGCCTGATTGTAAACCTTGTCCTTCTCAAAGGTGGCAAAATCCAGGTTGAACAGCGAGTTGGTCTCGGACTTGCGGCCAACGGTGCGGCAATATCCCTTGTACAGCTTGACCCGTGCTACGCCGTTAACGGTCTTCTGTGATTCATCGATCAGGGTCTGCAGCATTTCACGCTCTGGCGAGAACCAGTAACCGGCATAGACCTGACGGGCATATTCTGGAATCAGCGAGTCACGGATCCGCATTACTTCACGGTCCATGGTGATCTGTTCAACAGCAGAGTGTGCTTCACGCAGGATGGTGCCGCCGGGGGTCTCATAAACGCCACGGGATTTCATACCAACCGAGCGGTTTTCCAGCAGGTCGACCCGGCCAACGCCATGCAGGCCACCAATGGTGTTCAGGTGAGCCAGCAGCTGGGCCGGTGTCATCCGCACACCGTCAACCGCCACGGCATTGCCCTGTTCAAACTCAATCTCAACATACTGAGCCTTGTTAGGAGCTTTTTCCGGCTTGCAGGTCAGCACATACATCTCTTCCGGTGCCTCAGCCCAAGTATCTTCCAGGATGCCACCTTCAAAGGAAATATGCAGCAGGTTGCGGTCTGAAGACCAGGGACGCTTCTTGGTGATTGGAATTGGAATATCGTTCTTTTTGGCATAGGCGATCAGCGCCTTACGGCTGTTCAGCTTCCAATCCCGCCAAGGAGCGATGACGGTAATGGAAGGGTCAAAATGGTAGTAGGCCAGTTCAAAACGGACCTGGTCATTACCCTTGCCAGTAGCACCGTGGGAAACCGCATCACAGCCTTCAATCCTGGCGATCTCCATCTGACGCTTGGCAATCAACGGACGGGCAATGGAGGTTCCCAGCAGGTAATGTCCCTCATAAATGGCGTTTGCCCGGAACATCGGATAGACAAAATCACGGACAAATTCTTCCTTCAGGTCATCAATATAAACGCTACTCGCACCGGTCTTAAGCGCCTTTTCACGCACCGGCTCCAGCTCGTCACCCTGCCCAAGATCTGCAGAGAATGTCACGATCTCTGCATCGTACTCATTCTTCAGCCATTTAAGGATGATGGAGGTATCCAGCCCGCCGGAGTAGGCCAGGACGATCTTTTTTACATCTTGTTTTTTTGCCATTGCGTGTCTCCTTAAAAATCTCTGTTATTTCATCAATGTGGCCATAATGGCCTTTTGGATATGTAATCTGTTTTCCGCTTCATCCCAGACAACCGATTGCTTCCCTTCAATCACGCTGTCGCTGATTTCCTCGCCACGGTGGGCAGGCAGGCAGTGCAGTACGACACTGTCAGGCTTGGCCGCTGCCAGCAATTCATCATTGACACAGTAACCCTGAAACGCGAATTCACGTTGTTTCTGCTCAGACTCCTGCCCCATACTGGCCCAGACATCGGTGTTGATCACATCAGCATCACGCACCGCCTCTTCAGGATCTTCAGTGATGGTAATTGAAGCAGTGCCTTGCTTCTGCGCCCAGTCCCAGACATGACGGTCCGGTTCATACCCCTGGGGGCAGGCCAGCGCCAGGTCAAACCCGAAGATGGCGGCAGCCTCGATCCAGGTATTGGCCATGTTATTACCGTCACCCACCCAGGCAAACTTACGTCCCTGATACCCACCTTTATGCTCGATCACGGTCTGAAGGTCTGCCATTATCTGACAGGGGTGAAACAGATCGGTCAGACCGTTAATCACCGGTACATCAGAGTAACGGGCAAACTCATCCACGATCTCCTGGCCAAAGGTACGGATCATCACACCATCACAGTAGCGTGCCATCACCCGGGCAGAATCCTTGATCGGTTCCCCCCGCCCCATCTGGGAATTGGCAGAAGAGATAAACAGGCCGTGGCCACCCAACTGATAGATACCCACCTCAAAGGAGATACGGGTACGGGTGGAGGCCTTTTCAAAGATCATGGCCAGGGTCTTGCCTTTCAGCAGGTGATGTTCAACACCGCTTTTCTGCTTGTGCTTCAGCTCTGCAGCCAGAGCCAGCATGGCATCAAGCTCCTGCCTTGAAAAATCGTGTAACGCCAGAAAGTGCCGCGTCATGCCTGTATCTCCTTAAAAATTCCATCCAGAATCTGAATCATCTGATTGACTTCCTGTTTGCTGACCGTCAGGGCAGGCACAAAACGCAAGACCGTATCATGGGTCACGTTCAACAACAGCCCCAGCTCATGTCCTCTTTTAACAATATCTCCACCAGGAATCGAGAGCGACATGCCGATCATTAGACCGATCCCCCGCACTTCCTTGACAAAGGGATACCTGCTCCCCAGCTTCTCCAGTTCACCATGCAGGTACTCACCCATTTCCTCTGCCCGGTTCAACAGTCCTTCTTCCAAAATAGCCCGCACCGTGGCTATGGCTGCGGCGGTCACCAACGGGTTGCCGCCAAAGGTGGAACCGTGGGTACCGGGGGTAAAGGAGGCAGCCACCTCATCCCGTGCCAGCATGGTGCCGATCGGTGCACCACCGGCCAGCGCCTTGGCCAGAGTCATGATGTCAGGGGTAATATCAAAATGCTCATAGGCAAACAGCTTGCCGGTCCGGCCCATCCCCACCTGCACCTCATCAAGAATCAGCAGCAGTTGATGACGGTCACACAGCTCACGCACCCCTTGCATGTATTCCACGGAAGGAATATTGATGCCACCCTCCCCTTGAATCGGTTCCAGCATGATTGCGCAGGTTTGAGGGGTAATGGCCGCCTCGAGGGCTGCCAGATCATTGAACGGCACATGGGCAAAGCCATGCAACAACGGATCAAAGAAGCGCTGCACCTTCTCTTGGCCAGTAGCAGAGACCGTGGCCATGGTACGGCCATGGAACGAGTCTGCAGCAGTGATAATCCCATAGCGCTCAGGATTATTGTGCTTCTCTCGGCTGTATTTACGGGCCAGCTTGATGGCCGCTTCATTGGCTTCAGCACCGCTATTACAGAAAAATGCCTTATCAGCAAAACTGTGGTTGCAGAGCAGTTCAGCCAGTTCAATTTGCTGAGGTATCTGGTAGTAGTTGGAACAATGGATCAGGGTTGCAGCCTGGTCCTGGATCGCCTTGACCACCTTGGGATGACAGTGGCCAAGATTGTTGACCGCCACGCCAGCCAGAAAATCCAGATATTCCTTGCCGTCGGCATCCCACAGGCGACACCCTTCACCCCTGACCGGTACAATCGGATACCGTCCGTAGGTCTTCATGATTACTTTATCAGAGCGTTCAACCCATTGCTGATTTGTCATTTGGTTATCTCCGTCCCGATACCAACATCCGTAAAGATCTCAAGCAGAACCGAATGCTCCATCCTTCCGTCAATGATATGGGCCTTCTTCACGCCGTCATTCAGTGCCTCGGCACAACAGACTACCTTCGGTATCATACCGCCGGTGATGGACTCATCTTCAATCAGGACATGCATCTGAGCGACACTGATTTTCTGGATCAGTTTTTTATCCTTGTCCAGCACACCAGGAGTGTCGGTCAACAGGATTAGTTTCTCCGCATTTAGTGCAGCAGCAACCCGTCCAGCCACCACATCGGCATTGATGTTGTAGCTTTCCCCTTCAAGCCCCACCCCTACCGGGGCAATCACCGGCAGATAACCACCCTGCTCCAGGGTCTTGATCAGGTCCGTATTAACCTTGACCACATCTCCCACATAGCCGATATCTATCTGTTCAACCGTGCCGTTCTCGGCCGTCACTTCCTGCAGCAGTTTTCTGGATAGCAGCAGACTGCCATCCTTGCCGCACAACCCGACCGCCTTGCCACCATGCTGGTTCAGGTAGCCAACCACCTCTTTATTAACCTGCCCCACCAGCACCATTTCAACCACCGACATGGTCTCACTATCAGTCACCCGCATACCACGCACAAATTCAGAGACGATCCCGTACCGTTTCAAGGTTTCATTGATCTGGGGACCACCGCCATGCACAATCACGGCGTTGATTCCCAGTGACTTGAGCATGATCACGTCAAGGGCAAACGACTCCTTCAACCGCTCATCTGACATGGCATGGCCGCCATACTTGATCACAAAGGTTTTACCGGCAAAACGCCTGATATATGGCAATGCCTCCATCAGATTATTAGCTTTTTCTATCAGATGCTTCACTGTATGGTTACTCCTCTAAACAGCTGAGATTAATGGCTACCGTTGTTCCCTGGCCTGGCTGACTACTCAGCGTAATTGAACCACCATGTTGCCTGATTATTTCCCGTACACAAAACAGGCCCAGACCAAAACCAGGCACCTGGCCCGTGGCATCCGGGTCAACCTGATAAAACCGTTCAAAGATCTTGGGCATTTCATCTTCAGCAATGCCACAACCAGTATCCCTGACGGTAATAGTAGCGTGCTGGTCGGCAGACGTAAGGCTAATTGCCACTGTGCCGCTGCTGGTAAACTTAAACGCGTTTTCAAGTAGCTGCTGCAACGCAAAAATAAGCCGGTCACGGTTACCACGCACTGCAGGGACAGCTGTCAGATCAAGCGTCAGTGAGACACCACTCTTTGCAGAGGCCCGCTCAACTGACTCTGCAGCACTTTTTACTACCTCAGCCAGATCACACCTGACCATGCCGCTACCCGGCGCCCCCAAGGCCTGATGCATACGAACCAGCGACGTCATCAAACCGGCCAGCGCACCCAGATCCTCCCGCATGGATACCAGCCGCAGGTGGCAGGCCTCTGTCTGATAGAGACGCGACGCATACCGTTCAAGCTCTTCAAGCCCCAGCGACAAGGAGGTCAAGGGAGTCTTCAGCTTGTGGGAAACAAGCGAGAGAAACGCACCTTTCAGGCTGTCAAGATACTGCATCGCAGCCAGCTCTTCCTTTAAAGCTCGCCTGCTCAGTGCTTTTTCAATTGCTGTCTGCAGGTGCAGCAGATTAACCGGCTTCTGGATAAAGTCATCGGCATCAGCCCGCAACGCCTCCAACACTGTCTCCTTGTCTCCAAAGCCGGTCATGACCAAAACCACCGCATTTGGATCTGCCTTTTTTATCTCTCGCAGCAGGTCAATTCCACTGCCACCGGGCATTTGGATATCAGTCAGAACCAGATCCACCATTTGGGCGGTATAGCAGTTAAGAGCGTCTTGAAGCGAGCCTGCCTGCAGGATCCGGTACTGCTTTAGTCCCTTACTGCAGAGGTCGCGGATAACCTGTTCATCATCCACCACCAGTATGGTAAGCTGCTTCCCGGAGCGATTTGGCATCAGCACTATCCCATGAGTCCGACTACTGCCGCCAGGGCTTCCGGCAATTTTTCAGGCTGGCTGCCACCGGCCTGAGCCAGCTCAGGCTTACCGCCACCCCGTCCACCAACAATCGGTGCCAATTTGCCTACCAGCTCACCGGCCTTGAAGCGACCGGTCAGATCTTTGGTTACCGTCACCAGCAGATTAGCCTTGCCATCCAGCTCTGCCCCCAGCGCAACGACACCTGATCCAAGCTTGTCACGCAACTGATCCGCCAGATCCCGTAGTGCCTTGATATCTGCCACTTGTACCTGCACCGCAAGCAGCTTGATCCCTGCCACATCCTGCGCCTGACTTAATAGATCACCGGACTGGGCAGCATTCAGTTTACCTTGCAGCGCCTCAACCTCCCGCTGCAGTTCACGCTGACGCTCAACCAGCTTTTCAACACGATCAACCAGCTTGCTGCTGTCTGCTTTGAGCAGCTCAGCCACGGCCTGACGTTCACCCTCCAGGCGACGGACAAACCTCAAGGCATTAAATCCAGTGGCGCCTTCAATCCGACGCACCCCAGCAGCGATACCGCCTTCGGACAGGATCTTGAACAGACCGATATCGCCAGCTGCCCGCACATGGGTACCTCCACACAGCTCGGCACTTACCTCGCCAATCCGCACGACCCGTACGGTGCTACCATATTTTTCATCAAACAATGCCGTGGCACCGCTCTCTACAGCTTCCTGCATACCCATTTCACGAATATTCAGATCAGCATTTTCCATGATCCAGCCATTCACCAGATTCTCTACCTGCTGCTGTTCTTCACACGTCATACCGGTAAAATGGGTAAAGTCAAACCGGAGCCGATCAGGTTCAACCAACGATCCTGCCTGCTTGATATGCTCACCCAGCACCTTGCGCAAGGCAGCTTGCAGCAGGTGGGTTGCTGAATGGTTACGGGCAGTTGCACGTCGCCCTGCAGTATCAACGGTCAGATTAACGGCATCTCCGGTCTTGAGAGCCCCCTCTTTAACCAGTACATGATGCACCACCAGATCCGTGAAAGGCCGGGAGGTTGCCAGTACTTCAAGATGAGCACTTCCGGAGGAGATCAGACCGGTGTCGCCAGCCTGACCGCCAGACTCTCCGTAAAACGGGCTGGTTTCACAGATCAGATCAATCTTGTCTCCGGCTGTTGCTGACTGCACCTTACTCCCATCGCGCAGTAGTGCTGTAACCGGCGAAAAGGCCGTCAGACTGCCGTAGCCGACAAAGTTGGTACGCAGGCCGTGGTTATGCAGCTCCTTATAGACATCGGCAATACCGGCGGCCCCGGAACCCTTCCAATGCTCACGCCCCAGTTCCCGCTGATGCTCCATACAGGCCTCAAAGCCCGGTTCATCCACGCTAAAGCCTTCAGCCCGTACAATATCCTCAGTCAGGTCAACCGGGAAACCAAAGGTGTCATACAGCTTGAACAGGGTCTCACCCGGAATGACCGAACTACCGCTGGCACGCAGACTGGCGACCTCTTCATTCAGAATCGCCAGGCCACGGTCAAGGGTTTCGTTAAAACGTTCTTCCTCGGCCAGCACAACCTTGCGGATATAGGCCTCACGCTCGGCAAGCTCCGGGTAGGCATTGCCCATCATCTCCCGAACCGCATCCACCATCTTGCACAGCAGAGGCTCTGCCACACCCAACATCTTGGCATGGCGGGCTGCCCGACGCATGATACGGCGCAACACGTAGCCACGGCCTTCGTTGCTGGGCAGGGCTCCATCGCAGATCAGGAAGGTCACTGCCCGGCAGTGGTCGGCAATCACCCGCATTGAAACGCTATCCTTCTCATCGTCACCGTACTTTTTGCCGCTATGACGCTCAATATGACGAATGATCCCCTGTAGCAGATCAGTATCATAGTTAGAGCGCGCCCCCTGCATCACGGTGGTAATCCGCTCCAGTCCCATGCCGGTATCCACAGCCGGCTTGGGCAGCGGATGCAGCACGCCATCCGCAGTGCGGTTAAACTGCATAAAGACATTGTTCCAGATCTCCATGTAGCGATCGCAATCGCAACCCACGGCACAGTCCGGTGAGCCACAGCCCACCTCCGGGCCATTGTCCCAGAAGATCTCGGTGCAGGGGCCACAGGGACCGGTGTCGCCCATGGACCAGAAGTTATCCTTTTCACCGAAACGGTAGATCCGGTCGCGTGGCACCCCTTCCTGCTGATGCCAGATATCGGCCGCCTCATCATCATCGGTATAGACGGTCACATACAGACGACTGGTATCCAGTCCCAGATCCTTGGTCAGGAACTCCCAGGCAAAGGAGATCGCCTCTTTCTTGAAATAATCCCCAAAGGAAAAGTTACCCAGCATCTCAAAAAAGGTATGGTGCCTTGCTGTCCGCCCCACGTTTTCCAGGTCATTGTGCTTGCCACCGGCCCGTACACACTTCTGAGAAGATGCGGCCCGGTAATAACCACGGTCCTCCATCCCCAGGAAGCAGTCTTTAAACTGATTCATACCGGCATTGGTAAACATCAGGGTCGGATCATTCTGGGGAATCAGCCCTGAACTACCCACCACAACATGTCCCCGATCCTCAAAATACTTCAAAAAACGTGCGCGAATTTCATTACCGGTCATGTACTATTTTCCTTCCTGAACTGATCGACGTTTATCAGCTGACGGCAGGTCAGTGGGCAGCCAGGTTTCAATATAGCGGCCATTTTCGTCGATTTTATTAATATAGCGTTTCACCTCACCGGTCTGGGTATCCAGTAAAAACACGGCCTGATGAACATAGGTTTCCTTACGTTTCAGGTCAAAGGTGGTATAGCTGCCCTGAAATAGAGAAAAACGCCCTGGTTCGTGGCTTGGAGCAGCTACAGCCTTGACCGGATTGGTTAAAGCCACACACGATACAATCAGCAGGGCCAGACACACACCAGCAATTCTAGCAGATCGTTGCATGCTACCTCCTATTCAACCACCAACACTTCTGAAGGTTCACTTTCCAGGCCATCCAGATCCTCTGCCGTCACATACAGTTCCAGCTTTCCTGTCTCAGTCGTACGCCATTCAGTCGTTTCAACGGCTAGTAACCTCTGCCAGCCCATCAAACCCTTCCTGTAGATTTGATAGCGCTTGATATCAGTTTCTGTAGCCTTTTGCCAACTAACAAGGCGAGTTGCTTTGTCTTTCAACTGCAGTCCTGCAATTTTCTTTGGCAACGCCTTCGTGGTGGCGTTAGCTCGAGAACTCAAGGGGCTGATTGCACCACCGGCATTAAAAGCAGCAATAACGTATGAGTAGGCCGTAGCATCCTTAAGCGGCTCTTCACCATCACGATAGGAACGGATATCAAGTGCCAGCGTTGCTATCTTGGTTAATTTTTCTTGCCCCGGCTCACCACGATACAGATAAAAACCACTCAACTCATCATCAGTCGCTGAACTGGACTCCCAGGTGAGAGTCACCCGACGAGGTTCACCTTGAGCTGCAGACAGCTTGAGTGGTGTTGGCGGCAGTCCCCGTGTTACCGCAGAGACTTCGCTTGATGCCCCTCCTGTTCCCTGCTCCTTGCTGATTGCAACAACTCTATACCAATACATTGTCTTATCAGCCAACCCTGTATCCAGATAGCTGGTCATCAAGCGGTCAGTGACCGTTGCCAGCTCCTGGTAAGGTCCTTCCTTGCTAATGGCTCGCTGCAGCCGGTAGCCACTCACGCCGGCAAAAGGATGGGCCTGCCAGCTCAGTGGGATACGCCGGACTTTACCGCTTACTGCAGTCAGACCGCTGGTTGCTGCCGGTGTTGTCAGCGAGAGCTGGACTGATTGTTCACTTTCTGCGCCAGCCTGATTATAGGCGGTCATGGTGTACAGATAGGTGACGCCATCCTGCAACCCCTGATCACGGAAACCAGGCTGGTCATCTGCAACCCTGACAATTGGCACAAACTCTTTTTCTGCTGTTGAACGCCGGTAGATCCGTACACCTTTTGGTAGGGTCCGTTCATCAGCTCCGCCACAAGGACGTTGTCGCCAGCTCAGAACAGCTCCACCAAGAACAGGTTCAACATTCATGAAGATCGGAACAGCCGGGGCAACCGAGGTGGCCCCACGTACAACAGCAGTCGCTTCACTCACCATCCCGCCATGCCCTACCGCGGTCACCCGATAGTAGTAAGTCTCGTTCAGTCGCAACTGTTCGTCATTATAGACAGGCTCGGTCACCGTACCAACAGCACTAAACGGACCATGCGGATCATTGCCCCGCACAACCATGTAGCCGACAATACGCTCCGGCTCAGGGTGTTTCCAACGCAGGCGGATCGCATTGGTTGAACCTATTGTTTCAAGAGCTGCAGCAGGTGCAAGCGGCTTGGTTGCTATCGCCGCTGATGTACTATCAATGGCTCCCTGAGATGCTTGTCGAATTCTCAAGGCAAGCTCCTGTAGCAACCGTGGAATCTCCCCCTCACTCACCTGCAGTTTTTCCGAAAAAACCACCCGTTGCCCACGCAGACTGAGTACACTGAGCTCCATCAACATCCCTTGTGGCTGGGTAGCCACACTGCCGCTGACAAGAAATTCAACACCCATACGAGTCCCCAACCGTTGCAACTCTGCGCTGGAAAGTGAGTCAGACCTAACGCCTTCCAGATCCATGGCAGCTTCAAGACGCTTACGTTCTGCAACCTCAAAAGAGCCGCTGCGTTCCAGCTCATTAAGCAATACCGTGGTTAGATATTCGGTAACCCCCATGGCCTCAATTGTTCTGGCTACAAACGGCACACAGCCCAGCTTCGACTTCAGCCGCTGCTCTGCCGCCTCCACCGGCTGTACCTGCGTGCAAAGCAAACCCACAACAGCAAGCCAGAGTAGGACATACGCAAATGATTGTTTGATGGTGTTAGCGGCTTCCATGCCTTTATTCTCCACGATCTAAGCTAAGGCCGCTCAAGAGCCTGCAGATGCTGCTCAATACCTGTTTTGGCCTGGACAGTTACCTGACTGGCAACATGCTTCAGCTCTTCCGAAACGATGGCATCCATATACCGCTCTACCACCTGATCTCCGCCACCCTTCTTGCTTAACAGCTCAGCTGCTTGCAGGTAGCTGGCCTGACGGTTCTGAAAGCGCGTAAGTACCAGGCGTCCCAGCTCTGCGATTCCCTCATCAACGGCCTTCTCTAGCAAGACGGCATCGGATGGTAGCTCCATGGGATCAAAGGAGATATTGGCAAACTCAACACCTTCAGAAAATTTATCCTCTGCTTCTTTACGGCTCTTGATCGTGGTGGTAATCACGACTTCCCCTGACTCCACATCTATCACCCGGAATGAGAGCGCCACGTTGGCAGTTTTCCTGTGGGTACCCACCTTGTATTTCACCGTCTCACGGATCTCTTCCTTCATCAATGCCGGCGGGGCAAGTGCCATCTCCCCCTCATTGGGAGAGGGATGGCTTAAGAGCCAACTCTGGTATGCCGGATTGGGCACCTGCTTGGTGGCTACCACTACGTTGACCATCTTGGAACCTTCTTCAGCACTTTTCTCCACGTTGTACTGCAACACACTACCGAAGATAAAAATATCGGTTCCCTTTAGTTTACCGGTCTTTTTAGCGCTTTCAATATCATAGAGACCAGCTTGACCAAACTCGATCTCCTTGATGATGGCCCCCAGCACGTCCCTGGCCAGAATTTTGACATCACTGCTGGCATTTCTAGTCATATAGGAAAGCAGGCTGTCAGTCACCAGTTTACCGGCATCGGTACTATTCGTTGGGGGTGAAAAATCCATGACCGCAATTTTTTTAACTACCCGCTGACGCAGTCTATCCTTTAGTGTCTGTAACCGCTGCTGACTTTCCCGATCACCACCATTCAACCGGATCGACAGGTCAAGCCAGTACCAGGCATTACCCAACAGGCCGCCAGCCTCCAGTTCCTGAGATTTTGCAGCCATATCAGCAGCAAGCTGCTTACGCAGGTCTGTCGCTTCTGCCTCTTTCATGAAGGCAGGAGAAAACTGCCCCCCTGCCTGTAGCGACAGATAGGCAGTGTAAAACTGTTTCTTGCTAGTCTGCACCAGCCCGTGTTGCAACATCTTCTGAGCGCCCTGGCGCCGCAGTTCCGTCATTTTAGCCTGCAACGCCTGATCCGGATTCAGCAGCTCTGCCTTACGGAGACAATCTGCAGCCTGGAGCCACTTCTCCTGCTTGGCACTCTGTTCCGCTTTCGTGAACCAGACACTGGCGGTGTTTTTAGCCTTGGCATCCTTCAGTAGCCCTGCTATCTGCTGATTAGCAGGTTGAATTGCCAGTGCCTGTTCCAGGTTCACAATCATCCCATCCAGATCATCAGCTGCCCGAAGCTGTTCAGCCTGTTTCAGGTAGAAGCCTAATGCAGCGCTCTCGGTCTGGGGTAACTTGATGATAAGATCCAGATAGCCTGGATAAAACTGGCGAATCTCTCGCAGCTTGGTCACTGCAGTTGGCCAGTCTTTCAGCTCTGCTGCCTTTACTGATGCGGCATAGGACTGCTCTGCCCGCTTCAGTAACGCGTCCATCTGCGATTTAACGGTTCCAGCCAGTACCTTGGCCTCGCTGTTACCCGGATCAGCCTTCTGTGCCTTGTCAACATCCATTTGTGCGGTTCGCAACTGTTCATAGGTAATCTCAGCAATCTGCAGCCGTTTACGCCCCTGCTCAACAAAACGTGCGGCAGCACCAGACCGGGCACTGGCGAGTATTACACGATATTCCTGATTGTCCTGTTCTTTGGTGATGGCATCCTCATAGAGGGTAATCGCTTCATCAACCCGCCCTTGGCGCTCCAACTGTCGGCCAAGTTCAAAGCTTTCCTTGCCGGGATTGTTGCACCCTGCAAGCAACACCACTATGCCAAGCACCAATAATATCCGTTTCATTTTACGCGCCCTCCTTTAATGGGGTGCCCCTGCCACTTGGCCTGTACCTGCCCCGCTGAATAGCCGATAATTTTCAAGGAAGCCCGCTCAAACCCCACTGCAGCCAGCCCGTCAATTACGTCGCTGAAACCACCTGTTACATCAAGATCCAGACGAAGCTGCTGATCCCGATAGCCACGGTCATGCACCTCTTCAATCTGATCCACCTGCTCCTTCAAGGCATCCTGCAGACGACGGATATCTGCCTGAGGAATCATACTCACCGTCATACGCAATGTTCTCAAGCCGCTCAGCCGCTTGGTCCAGGCAGCAACCATCTGCCGCTGCAGCCCGACGCTCAACTCATCTGCCGCCTTTTCAAAGGCCTCGTTGGTTGCGGTTGCCGGATTAACATGCAGGGCCTGCTGCGTTGCCGTCTCAGTAGCCAGCAGCTCCCCGCTGTCCACCTCAATAGCACGGCAGGTAACCGTAACCTGAACCGGGCGCAGGTTGGTACCACTTAAGGCAGAGGTTGACCGGCCAGTGGCACGGCCGACAATCACAATTTCAGCCCCACCGGCGGCAGCAGCACGAACCACCGCATCAGTATGATCAGCCTGATTTTTGACGAGCTCATGTTGCACCGCCAGCATGGCCTGACGATCAACCATGGCATAGCCCCGTTTGCCCAGACTCGAAAGCAGTCTGTTCTCCACCACGCCGCCCGGAATAGGGTTACCAAAACCGTTCTGCTCCATTACCACCACTGCAATCCGTGGTTTTCCCATTTTCTTGATCAGCAGCCCGGCATTATCCAGACCCTGCTCCAGTTTGTGGCGGGAAACCGAGGCAAAAACGGTAAGACGATAGGCATCTGCCTCAACCTTCTCGCCGACAATACGGTACGTCTTGATGAATCCTCGACTTTTAGAAAATATCTTATCATTCAGCAGCTCCGAGTCCTTGACCACGGTCTTCGACTCAAGCGCCACCCCGACGACCTGCTCAACAGCTCGCCTGAAGGCATTCTGCAAGGCTGCTTCCCGGGCCTGATCCTTACGCCCGCCGACAATGGTGGCATACCCTTCAACTTCAATGCTGCCACCGGACTGATCTGCAACAGCCAGCCCTACCGGCAGAACCAGCAGCAAAAACAGCATGATACACCACCCTGCCAATACAGCAGCTACGGATTGGACTGTTTTAGCTTTCACTGGTCTCCTCCTTTTCTTCCAGCCTATCTAAGTAGGTGCATTGGAAGCAGATCTATCTTTCCAGCAGCTGACGTACCACATCACCACGATAGCCCCTCCGCTGCAGAAATCCGGCTATCCGTCGTCGCTGACGATCATCTGCCTCCTGCGGATTAAAGGCAGCATAACGCCGCTCAATCAACTCTCTGGCTTGCGCAAGCTCATCACCGTCATCAGGAACATTACGTAGCACTTGATCAATCAGTTCAGGTGCTACTCCCCGGCGACGCAGTTCCTGCCGCAACCGGTAGCCCACATACCGCCCGCTTTGCCTGGCTGCAGCAACAAAACGTTCAGCGTAACGTTGATCATCCAGGTAGCCTTCAGAAATCAGCCGCTCAACAGCCTGGTGCGCCACTTCAGCAGAAAACCTTTTCATCTGCAATTTTCGCCTTAAGGCAGCACAGGTGTAATCCTGTCCAGTCAGCAGCCTGAGCGCTGCCAGATAGCAGTCGCCTGGTTGACTAGAACCGGTCAACGTTAATTTTTTCCTCGCTCAGCACCTCTTCAAGCTTCTCTTCCTTATGGTCAAAGTTATCCCAGGTTGCATCAGAGGTAGATGAAATACCGGACACCTTGAGGGCAAAGTCATCCGGGTTGGAACTCTGACGTAGCGCCTCTTCGTAGGTGATCAGCTTTGAAGTAAACAGCTTCATCAAGGACTGGTCAAAGGTCTGCATGCCGTAAGAGACAAAGCCCTGGGCAATGGCATCCTTGATCTGTTTGGTCTTGTCCTTGTCGTCAATGCACTCTTTGACCCGGGCCGTTCCCAGCAGCACTTCAACTGCAGGCACCCGCCCCTTGCCATCAGCCCGTGGCACCAACCGCTGAGAGATAATCCCCTTGATGATACTGGCCATCTGAATCCGTACCTGCCGCTGGTGATACGGCGGAAAGACCGAGATGATCCGGTTGATGGTCTCCGGCGCATCCATGGTGTGCAGGGTGGACATAACCAGGTGGCCGGTCTCGGCTGCGGTCATGGCGGTTTCAATGGTCTCGTAATCCCGCATCTCACCCACCAGGATAACGTCCGGGTCCTGACGCAGGGCACCTTTCAGCGCACTTGAGAAGGTCGGTGTATCGGTACCCACCTCCCGCTGGCTGATGATACACTTGTTGTCCCGATGCAGAAACTCCACCGGATCCTCAATGGTGATGATATTACTGGTCCGGTTGTTGTTGATTTCATTGATCATTGCAGCCAGGGTGGATGACTTACCGGAACCAGTGGTGCCAGTCACCAGAATCAAGCCACGCTCTTCTGCACAGAGTTTTTTCAACACCGGAGGCAGGTTCAGCTCCTCCATAGTAGGGATCTTCATTGAGATCGCCCGGAAGACCAGTGCAATGGTCCCACGCTGTCGATAGCAGGCCACCCGAAAACGCCCCAGACCCGGCACCGCATAGGCCATATCCACCTCAGAGTTTTCCTCAAAAATCCTCCGTTGGCGGTCATTCATCATCATGTTGGCAATACTGGCAACCACATCAGGCCCAAGCCGTTGGGCATTGGGAATCGGGTGTAGCTTGCCGTCAATCCGGACAATGGGCGGCAGGCCGGTCTTGATATGGACGTCTGATCCACGGGCCTTGACAGCAATGGTAAGAATTTCGTTCAGCTCCACGGGGTACCTCCGAAGTCCTGCTCGTTATTCAGCTTTTTCTTCCTTTACTGTCGGCTTGATCAGTTCCATCAGCTTGGCTTCGATCTCGGCCAGCATGACCGGATTTTCTTTCAGGAACTGACGTGAGTTCTCCCGGCCTTGCCCGATCCGTTCTTTGTTATAGGAGAACCAGGCGCCGCTCTTGTCAACGATATTACGGTCAACCGCCAGATCCAGCACATCGCCGGTGCGGGAGATCCCTTCGCCATACAGGATATCAAATTCTGCCTCTTTGAAGGGAGGAGCCACCTTGTTTTTGACCACCTTAACCCTGGTACGGGAACCGATTACCTGATCCCCCTGTTTGAGGGTAGCAATCTTGCGGATATCCAGGCGAACCGAGGCATAAAACTTCAGTGCATTACCACCGGTGGTGGTCTCAGGGTTACCAAACATCACCCCGATCTTCATCCTGATCTGGTTAATAAAAATCACACAGCAATTAGATTTGGAAATGATGCCGGTCAGCTTACGCAATGCCTGGGACATCAAACGGGCCTGGAGGCCAACGTGAGAATCACCCATTTCGCCTTCAATCTCAGCCTTGGGTACCAAAGCCGCCACTGAATCGATCACCAGTATATCGATGGCACCACTACGCACCAGTGTCTCAGCAATCTCCAGGGCCTGTTCACCGGTATCGGGTTGTGAAACCAGCAGATCATCGGTACGCACCCCCAGTTTGCGGGCATAGCCAACATCCAGCGCATGTTCGGCATCTACAAACGCGGCGATACCACCGGTTTTTTGGGCCTCAGCCACAATATGCAAGGCCAGGGTCGTTTTACCGGAGGATTCAGGGCCATAGATCTCAATCACTCGGCCACGGGGTACACCACCCACCCCCAGAGCCAGGTCAAGGGAGATAGCTCCGGTGGAGATCGACTCAACACCGGGCAATGCCTCATCATTACCGAGGCGCATGATGGCACCTTTACCGAACTGTTTTTCAATCTGGGAAAGAGCCAACTCTATAGCCTTATTCTTATCACTCACAGGAGTACCTCCTTGGTACGGAAAAAATTGGAAATAGTTGCGAAACGTACCACATCAAAACAACCAGCGGCAAGCTAATTTGGGCTGATTCAGGCCGTTTCAGGCATCGTAAGTCGCTTTTTCAGCATTAAAAGCCCCATTTCTACCGTCTGTTCCCGCACAGCAGCACGATCGCCATCAAATTGGCACCGAACAACCTCACAGCCATCCTGATCAGCAAGGGCGATATAGACCGTACCGACCGGCTTTTCGCTGGTGCCGCCATCCGGTCCGGCAATACCGGTTACTGCCAAAGACAAACCACTACCAATTGCCTTGCATGCTCCCTCAGCCATGGCCCGGACAACCGGTTCACTTACTGCCCCGTACATGGCCAGCATCGGCTCAGGAACATCCAGAAGCTTCATCTTAACCTCATTGGAATAGGCCACAACACCACCCCTGAACCAGGCAGAACAACCCGCGATATCTGTCACCCGTGCTGCAATCATCCCGCCGGTACAGGATTCAGCCAAAGCAAGAGTCAGTCCAGAGGTATGAAACAGTGCTGCCAGCTCCTGATCAACAACCATGTTCATACTCCCTGCTGACAATCTGCTGCACCTCACGCAAAGCCAGACCCCGTTCCCGGGCGATCCTGCAGCAATCATCATATTCAGGCTTACTGCCATACTGGCTGACCTTGAACCTTACGACACCCAACGAGGTCTGATACTCCTCAATCCGTCGCTGCTGCACCAGACGCTGTATCTGCTGCACCCGCATCCCCAGAGTACCAGTCTCTTGCATCACCAGTTGCGCCATCTGTTCTTTTTGGTCAAGACGACAGAGCAATGACAACATCACACCCGGCCGCTGTTTTTTCATCTGGATCGGCGTATGCCAGACATCCAGCGCCCCGGCTGCAAACAGTTGTTCCATGGTGTAGCCCAGCTGTTCAGGGGTCACATCATCCAGGTTGCAGCTCAGCTCAGCGATAGCCTCATGATCAAGCTGCTCCGACAACTCGCCCAGAAAACCGCGCAGGATATTGGGGCAATCTTCAAAATCTTTGCTTCCGGCTCCATGCCCAATCGTTGAGACTGTCATCTCCGGCATGTTCTTAACCGGATCTGCCAAGGCAGCCAGTATAGCCGCACCGGTGGGAGTTACGCGCTCACCGGTACCGCACTTGTTATGGACTGCCAGGCCTTTCAGTAACTCAGCCGTTGCAGGTGCTGGCACCGGCAGACGGCCATGGGCTGTCTCCACAAAGCCGCCCCCCAGCGGCACTGCAGAGCAATAAACGTTATCCACCTTCAGCCAGTCCAGGGCAATCGCCGTTCCCATGATATCCACGATGCTGTCCACCGCTCCCACTTCATGGAACCGCACCTGATCCACAGCTACCTGATGGGCCTGCGCCTCAGCTTCAGCCAGCCGCAGGAATATTCGCTGTGCCAGCTCTTTGACGTTTACACTCAGATCACTGTCAGCGATCATCTGTCTGATATCGGCATAGCTCCGGTGGTGGTGTCCGTGACCATGGTGCTGGTGTTCATGGGGTAGCTGAACGGTGAAATGCCTGCCGGTCATGCCGCCACGCAGAACCTGTTCTTCAACTAGATTAAAGGCATCTTCCGGTAGGCCAAGCTTGCCCAGCTCACCCTTCAGATAGGCCAACGGCACACCCATGTCCAGCAAGGCAGCCACCGTCATATCACCGGCAATACCGGCAGTAGCATCAAGGTACAAAACAGACATACTTAGTTCCTGTTCATCAGACTGGCAGCACAGGCAGCTCCAAAGCCGTTATCAATATTCACTACGGTGACTCCACTGGCGCAGGAGTTAAGCATTCCCAGCAACGCGGCAATGCCACCAAAGGACGCACCGTACCCCACTGAGGTAGGCACTGCAATCACCGGCCGATCTACCAGCCCACCCACCACCGATGGTAAGGCGCCCTCCATCCCTGCCACCACAATCAATACGGTTGCCGAGCGTAACAGCTCCATACGGGACAACAGCCGATGAATCCCTGCCACCCCGACATCACAGAGCAGTTCTGCGTGATTACCCATGAAACGAGCGGTTACCAGGGCCTCACTGGCCACCGGCAGATCCGACGTACCGGCTGCGACGACCAGGATGGTACCCCGCCCCTGTTCCTGCTTTGCTGTCGTATCAAGGGTCATACAACGTGCCTCGGTATGATAAAAGGCCTTGGGAAAAGCAGCCAGCAGCTCAACTGCCCGGGTCTCATCCAGCCTGGTCACCAGCACATTACTGCCACGGCTACTGATTGACTCCATGATCATGGCAATCTGCTCTACGGTCTTACCCTGACCAAAAATAATCTCTGGCTGACCTTGGCGCAAACCGCGGTGATGATCAACCTGAGCAAATCCCAGATCTTCAAACGGAAGGTGGCGTAACTGCTCCACACCTTGTTCAGGCGTTGTCTCACCTGTTGCAATCGCCTGCAAGAGCGTTTGTAACTCTTCTTCGCCCATATTTATCACTCCATCCTTTACCGCTGATTTCCGCATACAGTTTTCTTATACCATCATCCTGCCAATTTGCCATTATACAGTTCTTCAAAAACCGGTTTATTGATACGAAAACAGGGTGTTATCACACCAAAGCAGTAGACTTACCAGCCACTTTCTGCTACATCTGTCCAACCTGAAACATCGGAAAGGAAGGACTGAAGAATGGGTAAGACCACTGCAGAAAAGATTTTTGCCGCCCACCTGGTGGATGAGCCGTTCAGCGGCACCAAGGTGCTGAAGCTGGATGTGGTACTCTGCCACGAAATTACTACCCCGATTGCCATTGACGATCTGATCGCACGAGGTAAAGACCGCGTCTTTGACCCCACTAAAATCAAGGCTGTTATTGACCATGTCACCCCGTCCAAGGACTCAAAGACCGCCACACAGGCCAAGATTTTACGGGACTGGGCCCGTCGTCAAAACATTAAAGACTTCTTTGATGTCGGCGCCAATGGTGTTTGCCATGCCCTGTTTCCTGAAAAAGGCTTTATCCGTCCCGGCAACACGGTCATCATGGGTGATTCCCACACCTGTACCCACGGTGCTTTTGGGGCCTTTGCCGCCGGTGTAGGTACCACTGACCTTGAGGTTGGCATCCTGAAAGGAGTCTGTGCCTTTCGTGAACCAAAATCAATCCGTGTTAATGTCAATGGCCAGCTTCCTAAAGGGGTGTATGCCAAGGACGTGATACTGACCATTATCGGTAAGATCGGCGTCAATGGCGCCACTGACCGGGTGATTGAGTTTTGCGGCTCCACCATAGATGCCATGACCATGGAATCCCGCATGACGCTGTGTAATATGGCCATTGAGGCTGGCGGCACCTCAGGCATCTGTATGCCTGACATGACCACCGTTGACTACCTCTGGTCGTTTATTCAGGATGAGTTTTCCTCTAAAGAGGCTGCGCTGGCTGACTACCAGAAGTGGTGTTCAGATGCGGATGCCATCTATGAGCAGACCATTGAGATTGATGCGGCATCCCTGGTACCGGTTGCCACCTTCAACTTCAAACCTGATCAGGTTAAAGCGGTAACTGAGTTCAGCAATAACAAGGTTGATCAGGTATACCTCGGCTCCTGCACCAACGGTCGTCTTGAGGACCTGCGGGTTGCAGCCCAGATCCTGAAGGGTAAGAAGCTGGCAGAAAACGTACGTGGCATTCTTTCTCCTGCCACCCCCAAGATCTATCGCGATGCCATGAAGGAAGGCTTGATTGATATCTTCCTGGATGCCGGCTTCTGCGTCACCAACTCCACCTGTGGCGCCTGCCTGGGGATGAGCAACGGCGTACTGGCAGATGGTGAGGTCTGCGCTTCTACCACCAACCGTAACTTTAACGGCCGGATGGGCAAAGGCGGCATGGTACACCTGATGTCACCGGCAACGGCTGCGGCCACCGCCATTGAGGGCAAGATTGCTGACCCTCGCAAGTATCTCTAGTTCATTTATTCGACAAGGAGCTTTCCATGAAAACTTTTGGCGGGCCGGTTCTGTTTCTGGAGAGCATCCTGTTCTTGTGAATGCTCATGAGGATGCGGATGCCGAGGAACAGCGTCACCAGCGCCGTGCCGCCGTAGCTGACGAAGGGCAGCGGCACGCCCACCACCGGCAGCAGCCCGCTGACCATGCCCATGTTC